>NZ_JBHSCH010000036.1:0-44095 GCF_042651065.1 Teichococcus aestuarii | reverse complement strand
GGGGCGCTCCGCGCGGCGGGCGGCCCCGACCGCCGCCGTGCCGCCCCGGCAGGCGCCGCCGGGGCCGAGGCCGCGCTGCTGGACCGCGCTTCCGGCCCGGTGCTCACCGAGCGTGAGGCCAAGGCCGTGCTCGCCGCCTATGGCGTGCCCGTGGTGGCCGAGACGCTGGTGAACGATGCCGAGGCCGCCGTGGCCGCCGCCGAGGCCGCCGGCTACCCGGTGGTGCTGAAGGTCGAATCCCCCGACCTGCCGCACAAGACGGAGGCCGGTGTCATCCGCCTCAACCTGGGCGACGCCGCGGCGGTGCGCGCCGCCCATGCCGAGGTGATGGCCAACGCCGCCCGCGCGGCGCCCGGTGCGCGCCTCAACGGCGTGCTGGTGCAGCCCATGGTGCCGGCTGGCATCGAGATGGTGGTGGGCGCCGTGCGCGACCCGCTCTTCGGCCCAACCGTGCTGGTGGGCCTGGGCGGGATCCTGGTGGAACTGCTGCGCGACAGCGCCGTGGCCCTCGCCCCGGTGGGCCATGCCGAGGCGCGGGCGATGCTGGTGCGGCTGAAGGGCGCGAAGCTGCTGGAGGGCTTCCGCAACCTGCCCGCCGTGGATCTCGACACCCTGGCCGGCATCGTCCAGCGCGTCTCGGAGCTGGCGGCGGACCATGCGGACCGCATCGCCGAGATCGACGTGAACCCGGTGATCTGCAACGGCACCCGTCAGCTGGCGGTGGACGCGCTCATCGCGCTGCGGCCTCCGGAGACGGCGCCGCGTGGGTGAGCAGCACCAGCTTGCCCGTGGCGCGCCGCGCGGCGAGCGCTTCCAGCGCCTCGGCGGCCTGCTCCAGCGGATAGGTGGCGGAGATGTGCGGCGCGAGCCGCCCTGCCGCCACCCAGGCGAACAGCTCGGCCAGCAGCGCGCGGTTGGCCTCCGGCTCGCGCCGCGCGAAGTCGCCGTAGAACACGCCGACGATGGCGCAGCCCTTCAGCAGCGCGAGGTTGAAGGGCAGGCGCGGGATCTCGCCGCTCGCGAAGCCCACCACCAGGTAGCGCCCGCGCCACGCCGTGGAGCGCAGCGCCGGCTCGGCCTGCGCGCCGCCGACGGGATCGAACACCACGTCCACGCCGCGCCCGCCGGTGAGGGCGCGCAATTCGTCGCGCCAGCCCTCGGCGGTGTAGTCGATGGCGGCCTCGGCGCCCTGCGCCAGGCAGGCCGCGCGCTTCTCGGCCGTGGAGGCGGCGGCGATGACGCGCGCGCCGAGCAGCCGGCCGATCTGGATGGCCGCCATGCCGGTGCCGCCCGCCGCGCCCAGCACCAGCAGCGTCTCGCCGGGCTGCAGGGCACCGCGGTCGCGCAGGGCGTGCAGCACCGTGCCGTAGGCAAGGCAGATGGAGGCCGCCGCCGCCGGCGCCACGCCCTCCGGCACCGGCACGATGCGCGCCGCCTCCACCGCCACGGCCTCGGCGAAGCCGCCCCAGGTGATCAGCGCCGCCACGCGGGTGCCGATGGGCGGCCGCGCCACGCCCTCGCCCAGCGCCGCCACGGTGCCGCACACCTCGCCGCCCGGCGCGAAGGGAAGGGGCGGCTTCTGCTGGTATCGCCCCTCGATCAGCAGCGTGTCGGGGAAGTTCACGCCGCAGGCCTCGACATGCAGCAGCACCTCGCCAGGGCCGGCCACCGGCTCCGGCAGCTCCCCGGCGCGCAGGCCGGAAGGGGGACCATAGGCGTGGCAGAGCATGGCTTTCATCGGCGGCGTTCTCCCGGGCGATCCTTGGCGCCCAGCCTGGACACGCGGCGGCATCCGCGCAAGCCTGTGCGCCACACCCAATCGACCTGAACGAAGAGACGGAGCGGAACGGATGGATTTCAGTCACTCGCCGAAGGTGGCGGCGCTGCGGGAGCGGCTGCTCGCCTTCGTGGACGAGCACATCGCGCCGAACGACCACCTGCACCACGAGCAGCAGGCGGCGATGACCGACCGCTGGCAGCCGGTGCCGATCACCGAGGCGCTGAAGCCCAAGGCGCGCGAGGCGGGGCTGTGGAACCTCTTCCTGCCCGAATCGGGCCATGGCGCCGGCCTCACCAACCTCGAATACGCGCCGCTGGCCGAGATCATGGGCCGCTACCCGTGGTCGAGCGAGGTGTTCAACTGCTCCGCGCCCGACACGGGCAACATGGAGACGCTGGAGCGCTACGCGACCGAGGAGCACAAGGAGCGCTGGCTGAAGCCGCTGCTGGCCGGCGAGATCCGTTCCTGCTTCGCCATGACGGAGCCGGATGTCGCCTCGTCGGATGCCACCAACATCCAGACGCGCATCGTGCGGGATGGCGACCACTACGTCATCAACGGCCGCAAGTGGTGGTCCTCGGGCGCGGGCGATCCGCGCTGCGCCATCTTCATCGTCATGGGCAAGACCGACCCGGAGGCGGAGAAGCACAAGCAGCAATCGATGATCCTGGTGCCGCGCGACACGCCGGGCGTCACCATCAAGCGCATGCTGCCGGTGTTCGGCTTCGACGACGCGCCGCATGGCCATGCCGAGATCCTGTTCGAGAATGTGCGCGTGCCGGCCGGCAACATCCTGCTCGGCGAGGGCCGCGGCTTCGAGATCGCGCAGGGGCGGCTTGGCCCGGGGCGCATCCACCACTGCATGCGCGCCATCGGCCTGGCCGAGCGGGCGCTCGAGATGATGTGCCGCCGCTCGCTGGAGCGCCGCCCCTTCGGCAAGCCGCTCGCCGACCAGGGCGTCATCATCGACCGCATCGCGCAGTCGCGCATCCTGATCGACCAGTGCCGGCTGCTGACGCTGCACGCGGCGTGGCGGATGGACACGGTGGGCAACAAGGTGGCGCGCACCGAGATCGCCGAGATCAAGGTGGCGGCGCCGGACATGGCCTGCCAGGTGATCGACTGGGCGATCCAGGCGCATGGCGCGGCCGGCGTCACCGAGGATTTCGGGCTGGCCTACATGTACAAGATCGCCCGCACACTGCGCATCGTCGACGGGCCGGACGAGGTGCACAAGTTCCAGCTCGGCCGCATGGAGCTGAACAAGTACCGCGCCCCGCGCAACGCCCGCCCGGGAGAATCCGTGTGAACACCGCCATGGACCGCTCGCTCTTCGACCTCACCGGGCAGGTGGCGATCGTCACCGGCGCCTCGCGCGGCATCGGCCGCGCCATCGCCGAGCGCATGGCGCAGCAGGGCGCGAAGGTCGTCGTCTCCTCCCGCAAGCTCGATGCCTGCCAGGAGGTGGTGGACGGCATCAACGCGCGCGGCGGCGAGGCCTTCGCCCATGCCTGCAACATCGGCCGCAAGCCGGAATTGCAGGCGCTGGTCGATGCCACCATGGCGCGCTGGGGCCGCATCGACACGCTGGTCTGCAACGCCGCGGTGAACCCCTATTTCGGCCCGGCCATCGACATGCCGGACGAGGCCTTCGACAAGATCATGGGCTCCAATGTCCGCTCCAACCTGTGGCTGGCCCACATGGTGATGCCGGGCATGGCGGAGCGCGGCGGCGGCACGGTGGTCGTCATCTCCTCCATCGCCGGGCTGCGCGGCTCGCCGGTGCTGGGCGGCTATGCCATCTCCAAGGCGGCCGACATGCAGCTCGTGCGCAACATCGCGGTGGAATGGGGGCCGCGCAACGTGCGCGCCAACTGCATCGCCCCCGGCCTGGTGCGCACCGACTTCGCCCGCGCGCTGTGGGAGGACCCCGAGATCTACCGCAAGCGCACGCGGGACACGCCGTTGCAGCGCATCGGCGAGCCGGACGAGATCGCCGGCGCGGCGGTGTTCCTGGCCTCCGCGGCCGGCAGCTTCATGACGGGGCAGACCATCGTCATCGATGGCGGGATCGTCGCGGGCTCGCCGGCCACCGGGGAGGAGTAGGGCCATGCCAGAGAGCGCGCTGGCCGGCACGCCCGCGCTGGTGCCCGTGCTGGAGAACCACCGCTTCGACGAGGCGGCGCTGCGGCGCCACCTCGCCGGGCGGCTGCCGGGCTTCGAGGGGGCGGTGGCCATCCGCCAGTTCCAGGGCGGCCAGTCCAACCCCACCTTCCATGTGGCGACGGATGCGGGCGACTACGTGCTGCGCAAGAAGCCGCCCGGCAAGCTGCTGCCGAGCGCCCACGCCGTGGAGCGCGAATACCGCGTGATGCGCGCGCTGGAGGGCAGCGGCGTGCCGGTGCCCGCCATGCGCTGGCTCTGCGAGGATGCGGATGTCATCGGCACCCCCTTCTTCCTGATGGACCACGTCCCCGGCCGCATCTTCCCCGACCGGGTGATGCGCAGCGGAGACCCGGCCGAGCGCGCCGCCATCTATGCGGACCTCGCCCGGGTGCTGGCGGCGCTGCACGCGGTGGACTGGCGCGCCGCGGGCCTCGGCGATTTCGGCAAGCCGGAGGGCTACATGGCCCGCCAGGTGGCGCGCTGGACCAAGCAGTGGCACGCCGCGCAGGTGGAGGAGATGCCGGAGATGGAGAAGCTGGCCGAATGGCTGCCGCGCCATCTGCCGGCGGATGACGAGACGACGCTCGCGCATGGCGATTTCCGCCTGGGCAACGTCATCATCCACCCCACCGAGCCGCGCGTGGTGGCGGTGCTGGACTGGGAGCTGGCCACCCTCGGCCACCCGCTGGCCGATCTCGGCTATGCCTGCCTCACCTACCACATGCCGCCCGGCCCGAGCGGGGCCACCGGCCTGCTGGGCGAGGATTTCGCCGTGAGCGGGATTCCGGACCAGGAAAGCTTCGTGGCGGAGTACGCGCGGGCGGCAGGGCGGCCGGTGCCGCGCGACCTCGACGTGTTCATCATCTTCTCCATGTTCCGCCTGGCCTCGATCGTGGCGGGCGTCTGGAAGCGGGCGCTGGACGGCAACGCCGCCGACCCCCGCGCGATCGGCTATCGGGACCGCTACCGCGGCATGGCAGAGGGCGGCTGGGCCATCGCCCAAAGGTTGAGCTGACGCTGGGTTGCACTATTTCGCAGTGTGCTCTTGCTCCGTCCCCGTGCGGCATGGCATGGCTGCCCTTGCCCGCTCGCCTGTGTGAATGCGGGCTGAATGTGGCAGATGACGCAGCCGGATCGGCCTGGAGAGCACAAAGCGGGCATTCAGGCCGGGGCGGGGCGGGAACGCTGGCTGCCAGGCCTGCGCGCCTATCTGATCGCCTTCGCCATGGCCCTCCTGCTGCCTGCCCTGGGTATCGGTGGTGCCGTGGCCTGGCAGGCCATCCAGGCCTATCGCGGCGCCTTCGAGGGGCGGCTGCAGGACACGGCACGGGCGCTGGCGCTGGCGCTCGACCGCGAGATCGGCGCCTATGAGGCGACACTGGCCGGCCTGGCCGCGGCGCCGGAGCTGGACGAGGGAGCAGGCGAGGCGGCCCTCGCCCGGTTCCGCGCCCGGGCCCACGCCATCGCGGCGGCCATGGATAGCTGGGTGGTGGTGCAGGGCCCCGGACCCGACTATGCGATGCTGCTGCATACCCTGGCGCCGGCCGCGCAGCCATTGGGCAGCGGGCTGCGCCTGCCGGAGCCGGATGCCCCGGTGCCCCGGGTCTTCCGCACCGGCCGGCCCGCCGTGGGCAGCCTGGCACGGGGACTGCGCTCAGGGCGGCAGGTGGCTTTCGTCTTCGCCCCGGTCACGCGCCAGGGGCGCGTCATCCGCGCCATCGGCATGGCGCTGGACCCCGCCCGCATCGCCCGGCTGCTGGAGCGGCACAACCTGCCCCCCACCGCCTTCGCCGTGGTGACGGACCAGCACGACATGGTCGTCGCCCGTTCCCGCAACCATGCGCGGTATGTCGGGCGCGCCGCGCCAGGCTGGTATGCCGCCGGCAAGGCCGGGCGCACCAGCGGCTTCCTCACAGGGCAGGCCCTGGAGGGGCAGCCCGTGGTGCTCGGCTTCGCCACGCTCGCCGCCGCGCCGGGCTGGAGCATCGCCGTCAGCGAGGCCGCGGCGGCCTATGAGGCGAGCTGGCGCCGGCCGATGCAGGCGTTGGCCGTGGGCGCGGCCCTGGCGCTGCTGCTAGGCCTGGCTCTTGCGCTCTGGCTGGGAGGGCGGCTGCTGCGCCCGGTGCGGGCGCTGACCGCCGACGCGGCGACGGTGACGCGCCCCGGCGCCACGCCGCCGCTGCGCGCGGTGCCGATGGCCGTGGCGGAGTTCGAGACGTTGCGCCGCCACCTCGGCGCGGCCGACGCCACGCTGCGCCTGCAGGCGGCGGAGGCGCGCGCCGGCGAGGCCCGGCTGCGAACCGCGCAGGCGGTGGGGCAGCTCGGCGTGTTCGAATACGATGTCGCCCGCGACCGTTTCTGGCGCTCGGAGGAACAGCAGCGCCTGCACGGGCTGGACGCCGGCGCCCCTCAGCCAGACCTGGCCGGCTATCTGGCGCAGGTGCACCCGCAGGACCGGCCCGGCTTCGCCCGGAAGATTGAGGCGGCCTTTCTGGGAAGGGAGGGGGTCTCCACGGTCCATCACGTCTTCCGCTTCCACCGCTTCGACACCGGCGCCGAGCGCTGGCTCGCCGTGGATGCGGAGGTCACGGAGCGCGACCGCGCGACCGGCCGTGCCCTGCGGGTCAATGGCACCACGCGCGACATCACCGAGCACCAGCGAGCGGTCCTTGCGCTGGCGGCCAGCGAGGAGCGCCTGCGGCTGGCCATCGAGGGCACCGGCATGGGCAGCTGGGATCTCGACATCGCCAGCGGCCGGCTCATCTTCTCGCGCCATGTCTTCCTGATGCTGGGCCGCACGCCGCCGCCGGGCGGCGAGACGACGCTGGAGGCCTGGCGCACCCATGTCCACCCTGAGGATCTACCGGTTCTGCGCGGCGCCTGGCGGCAGGCCGAGCAGGAGGGCAGCCTGTATCACGCCACCTACCGCATCCGCCGCGCCAATGATGGCATGGAGCGCTGGATGGAATCCTATGGCCGCTTCATCCACGCCGCCGGGGCCACCGGCCCGCGCTTCGTCGGCGTCATGTTCGACGTGACGGCGCGGCGCCAGACGGAGGAACGCCAGGGGCTGCTGATGCGCGAGGTGGACCACCGCGCCAAGAACGTGCTGGCCGTTGTGCTCTCCGTGGTGCGGCTCAGCCGCAACGACGATCCGCGTGCCTTCGCGGAGGCCGTGGAGGGAAGAGTGGCCGCGCTGGCGCGGACCCATGAGCTGCTGGCGCGGGAGAAGTGGAGCGGCGCGACCCTGCGGGCCCTGGCCGAGGAGGAACTCGCCGCCTATCGTGGCGCCGCCGCGGGGCGGGAGCGCATCCTGCTGGACGGGCCGCCGCTGCGCCTTGAGGCCTCGGCGGTGCAGCCGCTCTCGATGGCGCTGCATGAGCTGGCGACCAATGCGGCGCGCCATGGCAGCCTGTCCCGCCCGGAGGGGCAGGTGGTGCTGCGCTGGCGGCAGCATGAGGACGGCATGCTCCGGCTGTGCTGGAGCGAACGGGGAGGGCCGGCCATCCCGGGGCGGCCCACCCGGCAGGGCTTCGGCAGCCGCCTGCTGCGCACGGCGATCACCGGGCAGCTGGACGGCACCGCGGAGCTCGACTGGGACGAGGGCGGGCTGCGCTGCACGATCGCCGTGCCCGGCACGCTGGTTTCCCTGGCGGCGGAGGAGCAGGCCGCCTCCCCGGACGCGGCACCGGCGCCGGGGGAGATGCCGCCTGCCGCCCCTGCGCTGCAGGGGGTGCGGGTGCTGGTGGTCGAGGATGAGGCCCTGATCGCCGAGGATACCGCCCAGATCCTGGCCGCGCTGGGCTGCACCGTGCTGGGCCCCGCGGCGACGCCGGAGGCCGCCCTGGGCCTCCTCGGCAGGGAGGCGCGGCCCGATGTGGCGCTGCTCGATGTCAACCTGGCCGGACGCAGCTCGTTTTCCGTGGCGGAGAAACTGGCCTCACAGGGCGTCCCGGTGGTCTTCATGAGCGGCTACAGCGATCTCGGCGACTGGCGGGGCAAGGCGGCCGCCGTCCTGTGCAAGCCGGTGACGCCGGCGGAGATCGCCTCGGCGTTGCACCGCACAGTGGGGCGGATGCTGGCCTGAACGCCCCGGCGGCCGGGCCGGGGCCTCAGCCGCCTGGGAGTTTTCCGGGCGGCAGGAAGCGGAAGGAGACCCGGTGCCGCCCGGTTTCCCCCGGTTGCAGCCAGCGCATCGAGGGCTTCTCGGCCAGCTCTCCGCTGAATCCTTCCGGATCGCCATGCCCGGTCCAGGCTTCCAGGCAGAGGAAGGGCGCGCCGGCCGGGGACCAGAGGGCCAGGTGCGGGAAGTTCTCCAGCCGCAGGGCGATGCGGCCCCGCGCGCCGTTGTGAAAGCACACGGCCCGGCTGCGCAGCCCCAGGAAGCAGAGCGCCTCCCGCGCCAGCAGGCCGGGGCTCAGGCGCAGGCGGCGGCCTTCCAGCGGCACCGGCCGGTGCCGCGCCGAGAACAGCCCGCCCGGGGCGATCTCTGGCACCTCCGGCCGCTCCGCGCGGCTGAAGTGCAGCACATGGCCCCCGGCGCCCGGCACCGTCGGGTCCCAGGCGAAGCCGGGATGCAGGCCCAGCGCATAGGGCAGGGGCACGGCGCCCGGATTGTGGATGGCGAACCCGGCCGAGAAGCCCCGCGCCATCAGCCGGTAGGACACCGTCAGGCAGAAGGCGAAGGGGAAGCGGGCGCGGCTTTCCGCCGTGTCCCGCAGGCGGAGCCGCGCCTCCGCCGGACCTTGCGACACCGCCTCGAACAGGCTGGCGGCGGCGAAGCCGTGCACGCCCATCGGGTAGCGCCGGCCCTCGTGACGGATCTCCCCGCCCCGCGTCCAGCCGACCACGGGGAACAGGATGGGCGAGGTCTGCGGCCACCAGGCCGGGTCGGCGTTCCAGAGAAGCTCCTGTCCCTCCACGCACCAGGAACGCGGCTCGGCGCCATAGCGGGCCAGGGCGAGGCTGGCGCCGCCATGGCGCAGCAGGAGGGGCTTGTCATCCATGGGGCGGTGTCCTTCCGGCGGCGTGAGTCCGCCGGGGCACCGGAAACAGCAACCGCCCGCCGAAGGCAAGACGGCAAGGCCGGGCGACCCCTGCGGTGCCCGGCCCGCCACTTCCCTCAGGCGGCGCGGGCGGCGATGGCGCGGGCACGCGCCAGCAGCGCCTCGGCGCGGCGGATGATCGGGATGTCGATCATCTTGCCGTCGATGGCGAAGGAGCCGCGCCCCTGCGCCGCCGCCTCACGGTCCAGCACGATCATCCGCTCCGCCGCCGCCACCTTCTCGGGCGAGGGGCTGAAGCCGGCGTTCAGCACCGGCACCTGCGCCGGGTGGATCGCCGAGGCGCCGACGAAGCCGAAGGCCGCCGAGCGCCGCACCACCCGCTCATAGGCCGCGAGGTCCGAATAATCGGCCACGGTGCTGATGGTGCCGAGCGGCATCAGCCCGGCGGCCACCGCCGCCTGCAAAATCTGCTGCTTGGGCATCAGCAGCACCTCCTCGGTCGGCTCGCCGCCGATCGCCGTGGCGTAGTCCTCGGCGCCGAGCGAGAGGCCCACGGTGCGCGGCGTGGCGCGGGCGATGGCATGCGCCTGCGCCAGCGGACCCGGCGCCTCGATCAGCGCCACGAAGCGGATGCCGCCCTCCGGCAGGCCGCGCTGCTGCTCCAGGCGCGAGACCAGCTCGTCCAGCAGCCGCAGATGGTCCGGCCCCTCCACCTTCGTCACCATGATGGCGGCGACGCCGGGGATCACCGCTGCCTCGATGTCGCGCACCGCATCCTCCAGCGGCTGGTTGATGCGCACCAGGATGTCGGCGCGCGCCTCGCGCTTCAGCCGGGCCACGGCGGCCTCCACCTTGCGGCGGGCCTCCGGCTTGTCGGCGGGGGCGATGCTGTCCTCCAGGTCGAGCTGGATGGCGTCGGCGCCGCGCTCATGCGCGCGGGCCAGGAAGCGCTCGACGTTCACCGGCACGAACAGGCCGGAGCGCCACACCGGGTGCGGGCGCGGGCTCATGGCGCCATCACCAGGCCGGCGGCGGCGGCGGCCTCGATCTCGGCGGCCGAGAAGCCGCCCGCCGCCAGGATGTCCCGGCTGTGCTGGCCGAGGCGCGGCGCCGGGGCGCGGATGGCGCCCGGCGTGCCGGAGAGGCGGGCCGGGATGGCGTGCATCGGGAACTGCCCCATCTCCTCGTCCGGATACTCGGCCAGCAGGCCGCGCGCCTGCACATGCCGGTCCGCCATGAAGCGGACGATGTCGTTGACCGGGCCGATGGTGACCTCGGCGGCTTCGAAGAAGGCCACGTTTTCCTCCAATGTCTTCTGGGCGACGAAGGCACCGATGATGGCGTCCAGCTCCTCGCCATGCGCCACGCGCTGCTCGTTGGTGCGGAAGCGCGGGTCCTCGACCAGCTCGCCGCGCCCGATGGAGCGCAGCACCCGCTCCGCCATGCCCTGGGTGGAGGCGGAGAGGCAGACCCAGCCGCCATCCCTGGTGCGATACACGTTGCGCGGCGCCGCGCCGGTGGAGCGGCTGCCGGTGCGCGGCTTGGTCTTTCCCGTGAGGCGGTAGTTGGCCGCCTGCGGGCCGAGCGCGGTGAACAGCGGGTCCAGCAGCGGCAGGTCGATCACCTGGCCCTGGCCGCCGCGCATCTCCACCGCGCGCAGCGCCGCCATGGCGGCGAAGGCGCCGGTGAGGCCGGCGATGGTGTCGGCCAGGTACATGGGCGGCAGCACCGGCTCGCGGTCGGCGAAGCCGTTCATGTCGGCGAAGCCGGCGAAGCCCTCCACCAGCGTGCCAAAGCCGGGGCGGCGGGAATAGGGCCCGTCCTGCCCCCAGCCGGAGATGCGGACGATGATCAGCCGCGGCTCCAGCTTCAGCAATTCCTCCGGCGGCAGGCCCATCGCCTCCAGCGTGCCGGGGCGGAAGCTTTCCACCAGGATGGCGGCGCCGGGGACCAGGCGGCGGATCAGCGGCACCGCCTCGGGGTGGCGGAAGTCGATGCAGAGGCTGCGCTTGCCGCGGCCATGCACCTTCCAGGCGGTTTCCACCCCGCGCACCCGCCAGCCGCGCAGCGTGTCGCCGTCGCGCGGCTCCACCTTGTCCACCGTGGCGCCGAAATCGGCCAGGTGCTGCGTCAGCGTGTTGCCGGCGACGAGGCGGGAAAGGTCCAGCACCCGCACGCCGTCCAGCGGGCCGGAGGCGCCGGGCGTGTAGTCGGCATGGGGCAGGCCGGCGGCCCGCGCGGTATCAAGCGGCGACATCGGCGCCTCCCCGGAACAGGATGCCGCCCGCATGGGGCAGCCAGAGATCGAGCCGGTCCTCGGCCGGGGGCTGGCGCGCCTCCAGCCGCAGCGCGGCACCCGCCAGCTCCAGCCCCACCTGCCAGTTGCCGCCGACATAGGAGCGGCTGGTGACGCGCGTGGCCAGCACGGAGCCGCCCTCCGGCGCGGTGCCCGGCGGCGCCACCTGCATCTGCTCGGGGCGGAAGGCGAGGGTGACGCGGCTGCCGCCGGGGGCGGCGCGCTCGGCCACCGCCTCCAGCCGCTGGCCGTCGGCCAGTTCCAGCAGGGCGCGGCCGCCGGCCGGCGCATCGCCCACCACGCGGGCGGGCAGGAAGTTGGTGGTGCCGATGAAATCCGCCACGAAGGGATCGGCCGGCCGCTCGTAGATCTCCTGCGGCGTGCCGATCTGCGCGATGCGCCCGCCATTCATCACCACGATGCGGTCGGAGAGCGAGAGCGCCTCGATCTGGTCGTGGGTGACGTAGATGGTGGTGAGGCCGAGCCGCGTGCGCAGCTCGGCCAGCCAGGCGCGGGCGCGGTCGCGCAGCTTGGCGTCGAGGTTGGAGAGCGGCTCGTCCAGCAGCAGGATGGCCGGGCGGTACACCAGCGTGCGCGCCAGCGCCACGCGCTGCTGCTGCCCGCCCGAAAGCTCGTGCGGGTAGCGGCCGGCGTAGCGCTCCATCTCGACCAGCGCCAGCACCTCGTCGATCCGGCGCTTCCGCTCCGCCGCCGCCACCTTGCGGAGGGTGAGCGGGAAGGCGACGTTGTCGGCCACCGTCATGTGCGGCCACAGCGCGTAGCTCTGGAAGACGAGGCCGCAGCTGCGCGCCTCGGGCGGCAGGTAGATGCCGCGCGCGGCGTCGAAATACACCGTGCCGCCCACCTGGATGCGGCCGCCATCGGCGCGGTCGAGCCCCGCCACGGCGGCGAGGGTGGTGGACTTGCCGCAGCCCGAGGGGCCGAGCAGGGTGACGAACTCGCCATCCGCCACGTGCAGGTTGACGTCATCGACGGCGGTGACGCCGCCGAAGCGCTTGGTCAGCCCCTGGATGGTCAGGTCAGCCATGCAGCTTCACTCCGAAGATGCCGCGCACGGCGGCGACGCAGACGGCGATGACCGCCACCTGGATGGTCGCCAGCGCGGCGACGAGGCCCACCTCCCCCTGCACCCACAGCTGCAGCAGCGTGGTGCCGATGACCTCGCTGCCGGGGGCGAAGAGGAAGATCGCGGTCGAGTATTCCTTGAAGAAGGAGATGAAGAGGATGGTGAAGCAGCCGACCAGGGCGGGGCGCATCAGCGGCAGCAGGATGCGGCGGCTGGTCGTCCACCAATCGGCGCCCTGCACGCGGGCCGCGCGGTCGAGATCGTGGCTCACCTGCAGCAGCATGGGCGCCACGGCGCCGATGCCGGCCGGGATGAAGCGCATGGTGAAGGCGATCACCAGGATCCAGATGGAGTTGCGCAGGAAGCCGAGCCCGGGCAGCAGCGCGAAGGCGTAGAAGAAGCCGATGCCCGCCACCACCCCCGGCACCGCGCGCGGGAACAGCGCCAGGTATTGCAGCGCGCCGCGAAAGCGGAATTCCGAGCGGTGCACGATGATGGCCACCAGCCCGATCAGCGCCGTGGCGATGGCGCCGCCCACCAGGCTGACCACGAAGGAGTTCCACACCGCGCGGGAATAGACGGGGTACTCGAAGATCTGCACGAAGTTGCCGGTGGTCAGCACCTCCGAGAGCGGGATCATCGGCGAGAGGAAGGCGGTGAAGGCGCGCAGCACCAGCACGCCGATCGGCGCGATGACGGTGGCCAGGATGTAGAGCGCGGCCAGGATGAACAGCGGCCAGCGCAGCCCGCCCAGGCGGAAGGGGCGGGGCCGCGTCGCCTTGCCGCCGAGCGTGATGAAGCGGCGCGTGTTGCCCAGCATCCGCCCCTGCAGCCAGACCAGGAAGCACACCACCGCCAGCATCAACGCCGCCGCCGTGGCCACCAGCCCATGGTCGGGCCGCGGCGAGGAGATGCCGTTGTTGAACAGGAAGGTGGTGAGCACGGTGATGCCCGCCGGGTCGCCGAAGATCAGCGGGATGGAGAGCAGCTCCAGCCCCACGGTGAAGTTCAGCACGGCGCTGTAGGCGATGGCCGGCTTCATCAGCGGCAGGGTGATGCGCCACAGCGTGCGGAAGGTGCCGGCGCCGGAGACGCGCGCCGCCTCCTCCAGCGAGGGGTCGGTGATGCTGGCGGAGGAGAGGCAGTAGATATAGGCCAGCGGCGCCTGCGACACGCCGGCGATGACCGCCATGCCGGCCAGCGAATAGAGCGTCCAGGGCGCCTCGCCCAGCACCGACTGCCACAGCATGGTGAGGTAGCCCGCCGGGCCATAGACGGCGTACCAGCCGAAGGAGAGCACCAGCGCCGAGAGGTAGAGCGGCCAGAGGAAGAACTCGCTCATCACCCGCGCCAGGGGCAGGTCGGTGCGGCCGAACAGGATGGCGGCCAGCGTGCCCACGAACTGCGCCACCAGCGTGGTCAGCGCCGCCAGCACGACCGTGTTCAGCAGCACCAGCCCGAAGCCCTCGGTGCGGGCCAAGCGGGCGAAATTGGCGAGCGTCAAATTGTACTCGGCGTCGTAGAGCGCGCCGTCGAGCACCGATTGCAACAGCACGGGCAGCAGCGGCCCCGCCACCAGCACGAGCACCAGCAGCGCGGTGCCGTACTGGATCGGCGCGGCGCGCGGGATGGCCGGCGGCGCGGGCGGCGCCTCCGGCCGGGACATGGCCAGGCTCATCGGCTCAGCTCACGCCGTAGGCCTGCTTCCAGCGGTCGATGAAGGGCTGGTACTGCTCCAGCATCGCCGGGTTGTAGTCGATGAAGGCGATGTTCTTCTCGCCGCCCACCGCCTCGCTGATCGAGCTGAAGGTGTGGCGGATGCCCTCGCCGGGGCGGATGTCGGGGCGCGCCGGCGTCAGCCCGCCGCGGCCGAAGGCACGCTGCCCCTCGGCGGAGGCGATGTAATCCAGCATCAGCTTGGCCGCGTTGACATTGCGCGCCCCCTTCGGGATGGCCATGCCGCGCAGGATGACAAGCTGCCCGTCCTCGATGAAGTTCCAGCCCAGCACGCGCGCCCGCGCCGGGTCGTTCAGCCGGGGCCAGAAGGTGATGGCGGAGACGAACCAGCCGGCGGCGTATTCGCCCGAGGTGACCTTCTCGGTCATCGGCCCGCCGGAGCGTTCCCAGCGCGGCTGGGCGGGGGCGATCTGCTTGAACCACTCCCAGGCCTGATCGCCATGCTTCTGCACGAAGCCGAAATTGGCCGAGTAGCCGAAGCCGCCATTGTGCGCGCCGTAGCTGGTCAGCTTGTTGCGCCAGCGAGCGCGGTTCTCCTGCGCCAGGTTGGCGAATTGCGCGAAGCTCTTCGGCTGCTGCGCCTCCGGCACCAGCATCTTGTTGTAGATGAACACCAGCGGGTCGGCCGAGACGGTGTAGACGCCGGGCCAGGGCTTCGACCAGGCGGGCCAGGCGGCGGCCTCGGGGCTTTCATAGGGCATCACCTCGCCGCGCTGCTGGAACTCGATCCAGCCCGAGGGGTCGGCGGTGGCCAGCAGGTCGGCGGTGCGGCTGTTGGTGCCGCGCTCGGCGAGGTAGCGCTCGAACACCTCGCGCGAGTTCGGCAGGTCGAGCGTCTCCACCTTGATCTTGGGGTAGCGGCGGTTGAACCCCTCCAGCACCGGCCGCCAGTTCTCGGCCGACATGATGGAGGAGATCAGCAGGCTTCCCTCGCGCTCCGCGCCCGCCACCACCTCCTGGTAGCCCTGCGGGTAGCCGGCGGGGGCTCCTGTCGCGTTCGCCTGCGCCCGCAGCCCGGCGGGCAGCAGCAGGGCGGGCAGGGCAAAGGTCGTGCGGCGTCCGATCCGGTTCATGGACATGTCCTCTCCCGATGGGGTCCGCCGGAAACGGCGCTCTCGACCCCGGCGCTCTTTGGCGCAATTATTGGCGCCAATACGCTAGGGCTGCTGTTCCGCCCCTGACAACCCTCTTTCAGCACAGGAACGATCACGAATGGCCCGACCGCCCCGCCCGCGCCGCGCCCTGGCCGCCGAGATCGCGGCCGCCATCCGCGGCGGCGCCTACCGCGCCGGCGAGTGGCTGCGCCAGGTGGACCTGGAGGAGCGCTTCGGCGCCACGCGCTTCGACATCCGCGCGGCGCTGGCCGAGCTGGCGCTGCGGCAGACGGTGGAGCATGTGCCCAACCGCGGCTTCCGCGTCGCCACGCCGGACCGCCAGCGCATCCGCGACATGCTGGCGGTGCGTGCCCTGCTGGAGGTGGAGGCGGCGCTCACCGCCCTGCCGCAGCTGGACGCCGCCGCCCTGCGCCTGCTGGAAGCGAAGGCCGACGCCTTCGACCGCGCCGTGGCCGAGGGCACCCCGGCGAGCCAGAGCGCCACCAATCTCGACTTCCACGACACGCTCTACGGCTTCTCGCCCAACCGCGCCCTGGTGGAGGTGGCGACCGAGACGCGCGACCGCGCCCGGCTCTGGCCGCTGGTGCTATGGCCTTCCATGCAGTCGCTGCGGCGCAGCGCGGAGGGCCACCGCGAGATCCTGGCCGCGCTGCGCGCGGGCGACGCCGCGCGGGTGGCCGCCAGCGTGCGGTCGCACATCCTGGGCTCGGCCGCCAACCAGCCTGTGGAGGAGGGCTGACCCGCGCTACTGCGCGTAGTCGGGCTCCTCGCGGCCCAGGATGCGGTGCCAGGCGTCGAGGTGCAGCCGCGCATCCAGCTTCTCGCCCCAGGGGCCATGGTGGTGGCGGCGCAGCCCCTCGGGCAGGCGGTGCAGCGGCTGGCCGGTCTGCATCGCCGTCATCTGGTACATGGCCGTGCGCTCGGCGATGTAGCATTCGTCGAAGGCATCATGCACGGTGGGGCCGACCACGGTGACACCATGGCCGCGCATCACCATCACGCTCTTCTCGCCCATCAGCCGGGCGATGCGGTCGCCTTCCTCGTTCACATGCACCGGCTCGTCGCCCTCGCGGTCATAGACGATGCGGTCGTTGAGCAGGAGGTTGTTGTGGTGCGAGAGCGCCAGCTCGGCATCCCGCAGCAGCGAGAGCGCGGTGAGCCAGCGCGGATGCACATGCACCACGCAGGCCGCCGCCGGGTTCTGCAGGTGGATGCGCGCATGGATGTGGAAGGCCACCTTGCGCAGCTCGCCGCGCCCCTGCAGCACGCGCCCCTCGAGGTCGCAGACGATGAGGTCGCTCGCCCGAAGCTCCTGGAACAGGTAGCCGCGCGGGTTGATCAGGAAGCGCGTGGCGCTGCCCGGCAGCATCAGGCTGTTGTGGTTGCCGATATGCTCGTTCCAGCCCAGCCGCGCGGCGACGCGGAACACGGCCGCCATGTCGCGGCGCAGGGCCCACTCCGCCTCCTCGTCGGCGCTGCGGCTGAGGCTCTCGATCGTCGCGGCCATGCGGGTCTCCTCCGCGGGCAGCCGGTTCAAGGCGCCCCTGCTGGAATACCGTCCGGGAACGAAAGGGTCCACGAGACGGGAAGGAATGGCAAGGCACAATCGGAGGCCTTCGCAACTTTGCCGGCAGCAGCGGGAACGTTCCCAAATGGCAGGATTCCTTGACGGCCCCTGCGTTCCGGGTCGCCCTGCAATCGGGCAGGCCGTCCAGCCCTTGTGCAATGCAGCGTCCTCACCGGGCGCCGCGGCATCGCTTCCCCGCGCATTCGCAATGAATTCCGGTTGACGGGCCGCACCACTGACCGGCAGCCTTCCGGGCGCCGTGCTCCGGCGATCCCATCCAGCGACTGGGGGAATTGACGATGAAGCGTGCCTTCACGACCGGATGCGCCCTGCCGGCGCTGTTCGCAGCCACCCTCCCGCTCCTGACCGCGGGGCCGGCCGCCGCCGCGCCCTTCGCCTGCCCGAACCGGGGCGGGAACCTGGTGTTCGGCCAGGAGGCCAACGTCAACAGCCTGGACCAGATGACGTCCAGCACCATCTCCACCCGCAACATCGCGATGAACATCTACGAGTCGCTCGTCACGCGAGACGAGAACAACAAGCCCATCGCCGAGCTGGCCGAGAGCTTCGAGGAATCGCCCGACAGGCTCGCCTACACCTTCCGGCTGCGGCAGGGCATCACCTTCCACAACGGCAAGCCGATGACCTCGGCCGATGTGGCGGCCTCCTTCGATCGCTACAAGCGCATCGGGCTGCAGCGCAGCACGCTGGACAACGTGGCGGGCTGGGAGACGCCGGATGCCGGCACCTTCGTCATCCGCATGGCGCGCGCGCAGCCCACCTTCATCGAGGCGCTCTCCTCCTTCAGCGTGCCGATCGTCATCATCCCCGCCGAGCACAAGGATGATGCGCCGCAGCAGCTCCGCCCCGTGGGCACCGGGCCGTTCCGCCTGGTGGAGTTCACGCCCGGCAGCCATGCCCGCCTCGCGCGGTACGACGGCTACAAGCCCAACACCGCCTATGAGCAGGCCACCGGCTTCGGCGGCTACAAGCTGGCCTGCCTGGACAGCGTGACCTTCCGCATCGTCACCGAGGCCTCGGCCCGCGTGGCCGGGCTGGAGACGGGCGAGCTGCAGGGGGTGGAGGACATCCCGACGCAGTCGGTCGAGGCGATGCGGAAGAACCCGAACGTCACGGTGCTGCCGCTGAAGAACTGGTGGATCCAGATCGCGCTGCCCAATGTCGCCCACCCGCCGACCGACAACCTCAAGTTCCGCCAGGCCGTGCAGGCCGTGCTGGGCATGGAGGACATCATGGATGCGGCGACAGACAACAACTACACGCTGAATGTCGGTTTCCAGTTCCCCAACCAGCCCAGCTACACGGATGCGGGGAAGGAGACCTACAACATCAACGACCCGGACCGGGCGAAGCGGCTGCTGCGCGAATCCGGCTACAAGGGCGAGCCCATCGTCATCCTGACCAACCGCGACTATGCGCCGATGTACAATGCGGCGCTGGTCATGCAGCAGCAGATGCAGGCTGTCGGCATCAAGGCCGAGCTGAAGGTGGTGGACTGGCCGACCTCGGTGCAGATGTCGCAGAAGGTGAACAGCACCGAGTGGCACTTCTTCCACAGCGGCTGGGGCACGCAGCCGGCGCTCGGCGCGCTCGCCACCATGCAGTTCCTGGCCGCCCCCGGCGCCAACTACCGCCCGCGCGACGACAAGCCGGACCCGGATGTCGAGGCCGCCTGGTCGGACATGAACACCAAGCCCACCGAGGCCGAGCGCAACGCCGCCTTCGCGCGGATGCAGAAGCTGGTGCTGGAGCGGGCCTATGCCTACCCCTTCGGCTCGCTCACCAAGGTGCAGGCGGTGCGCGCCAATGTGCAGAACTTCCGCCCCTTCCGCATCCCGCGCTTCAGCAATGTCTGGATCAAGCCATGAGGGCTGAGCGGGGGAGGCGGATGCGGTGATCGGCGTCGCCCTGCGCCGCATCGGCAGCGCCGTGCCGGTGCTGCTGCTGGTCAGCCTCATCACCTTCGGGATGATGCGGCTGATCCCGGGCGACCCGGCGGCGGCCATCGCCGGGCTTTCCGCCACCCAGCGCGAGATCGAGCAGATCCGCGCCGATCTCGGGCTGAACGAGCCCTTCCTGGTGCAGCTGCTGCGCTGGTATGGCGGGCTGCTGCAGGGTGATCTCGGCCGCTCCATCCTGATGGGCAAGGGCGTCGTCGCCGTCACCTTCGAGCGGCTCCCGGTGACGCTCGGCCTTTCCGCCTATGCGCTGGTGCTGACGCTGGCCATCGGCCTGCTGGCGGGCATCCTCGCCGCGCTGCGGCAGAACACGCTGATCGACCAGCTGGCGATGATGTTCGCGATGATCGGCATCTCGGTGCCGAGCTTCTTTCTCGGCCTGCTGATGATCATCCTGTTCTCGGTGCGGCTCGGCTGGCTGCCCACCGGCGGCTACATCCCCTTCGGCGAGGACCCGTGGGGCTGGTTCCGCAGCGCCACCATGCCGGCCATCTCGCTGGCGCTGCTGCAGGCGGGGCTGCTGGCGCGCATCACCCGTTCCACCATGCTGGAGGTGATGCGGCAGGACTACATCCGCACCGCCCGCGCCAAGGGGCTGCCGGGGCGGCAGGTGGTGTTCAAGCACGCCCTCGCCAACGCGATGATCCCGATCACCACCGTCATCGGCATCATCATCAGCCTGCTGCTCTCCGGCGCGGTGGTGACGGAGGCGCTGTTCTCCATCCCCGGCATCGGCGGGTTGCTGACGCAGGCGGTGCTGAACCGCGACTACCCGCTGGTGCAGGGCGGGCTGCTGCTGGTCACTGCCTTCCTCGTCCTCGTCAACATCGGCATCGACATGCTCTATGCCTGGCTCGATCCGCGGGTGCGCTATGAGTGAGACGGGTGCCCTGCCGCTGGAAGCCACCCTGGCCGCGCCGGAGACCGAGCCGCGGCGCCGCCATCCGGCCTGGGCCACGCTGCGGCGGCTGTTCCGGCACCGGCTCTTCGTCACCGGGCTGGTGCTGTTCGGCATCATCGCCTTCATGGCCGCCGCCGCGCCGTGGATCACCGACGCCAACCCGAACCGCCTCTCCATGCGCAACAAGTTCCAGCCGCCGGGCGGGGACTGGGTGTTCGGCACGGACAATTTCGGCCGCAGCCTGTGGTCGCGCGTCGTCTGGGGGGCGCAGCTCTCGGTGATGATCGGCCTGTCCGTCGTCGCGCTGAACGCCGTGTTCGGCACGCTGATCGGCGCCCTGGCCGGCTATTTCCGCCGGCTCGACAACATCCTGATGCGGGTCAACGACGCGCTGATGGCCTTCCCCGCCATCCTGCTCGCCATCGGCGTCACCGCCATGCTGGGGCCATCCACCTTCAACGTCATCCTGGCGCTCGGCATCGTCTACATCCCGCGCACGGCCCGCATCGTCCGCGCCTCGGTCATCGTGCTGCGGGAGATGGAGTATGTGCAGGCCGCCGTCGCGGCGGGGGCGGGGCACTGGCGCATCCTGCGCCACCACATCCTGCCCAACGCCATGGCGCCGATGATCGTGCAGCTCTCCTTCCTCTTCGCCTATGCGGTGCTGTCCGAGGCCACGCTCTCCTTCCTCGGCCTCGGCGCGGTGCCGCCGACGCCCACCTGGGGCAACATCATGGCCGAGGGGCGGGACTTCATGCGCGACGCGCCCTGGATCATCGCCATCCCCGGCGTGACGCTGATGATCACCGTGCTCGGCCTCAACATGCTGGGCGACGGGCTGCGCGACGTGCTCGACCCCCGGCTGAGGATCCAGCAATGAGCCTGCTCGACATCCGCGGCCTGACCACCGCCTTCCAGACCGAGCGCGGCGAGATCACCGCCGTCGAGGACATCAGCTTCAGCCTGGAGGAGGGCGAGATCCTCGGCATCGTGGGCGAGAGCGGCAGCGGCAAGAGCGTCACGGCGCTCACCGTCATGGGGCTGCTGCCGCGGCCGCCGGCGCGCATCGTCTCGGGCTCGGTGCGCTTCGCCGGGCAGGAGCTGACCGGCCTCTCCGAGCGGCAGATGCAGAAGGTGCGCGGCCCCGGCATCGCCATGATCTTCCAGGAGCCGATGACCTCGCTCAACCCGGTGTTCCGCATCGGCGAGCAGATCACGGAGACGATCCGCGCGCATGAGCGCCTCTCCACCCGGGCGCTGCGCGACCGCGCGGTGCGGATGCTGGAGAAGGTCGGCATCCCGTCCCCCGCGCGGCGGCTCGACGACTATCCGCACCAGCTCTCCGGCGGGCAGCGCCAGCGCGTGATGATCGCCATGGCGCTGGCCTGCAACCCGCGCCTGCTGATCGCCGACGAGCCGACCACCGCGCTTGACGTGACGATCCAGGCGCAGATCCTCGACCTGCTGATGGACCTGCGCGACGAGTTCGGCATGGCCATCATGATCATCACCCACAACATGGGCGTCGTCGCCGAGACGGCGGACCGGGTGATGGTGATGTATGCCGGCCGCGTGGTGGAGGAGGCGCCGGTCGGCACGGTCTTCGACGCGCCGCTGCACCCCTACACCCGGGGGCTGCTCGATTGCGTGCCCTCGCTCTCGGCCGCGAAGCCAAGGCTGGTGGCCATCCCCGGCAACCTGCCGGAGCCGGCGCGCCGTCCCTCGGGCTGCCGCTTCCGGCCGCGCTGCGGGCTGGCGGTGCCGGCCTGCGCCGCCGCCATCCCGCCGCTCGACCCGCACGGGCCGGAGCACCGCGTGGCCTGTATCCGCGCCACGGCCGAGGTGGCGGCATGACGCGCCCGCTGGTCGAGGCGGCGGCGCTCTCCAAGCACTTCACCCTCGGCGGCGGCGGGCTGTTCCGCCGCCCGGGCGAGACGCTGCGCGCCGTGGACGGCGTGGATCTGCGCATCATGGAGGGCGAGACGCTGGGGCTGGTGGGGGAATCCGGCTGCGGCAAGTCCACCCTCGGCCGGCTGCTGATCCGGCTGATCGAGGCCTCGGACGGCCAGGTGCTGTTCGACGGCGCCGACATCACCGGCCTGCCGCCGGCCAAGCTGCGCAGCCTGCGCCGCGCCATGCAGATCATCTTCCAGGACCCCTATGGCGCCCTCAACCCGCGCATGGCGGTGGAGGACATCGTCATGGAGCCGATGGTGATCCACGGCGCGAAGCCCGACGCCGCGGCGCGGCAGCGCGTGGCGGCGATGCTGGAGCTGGTCGGCCTGCCGCGCCAGGCGGCGCTGCGCTTCCCGCACGAATTCTCCGGCGGCCAGCGGCAGCGCATCGGCATAGCCCGCGCGCTCGTGCTGCGGCCGCGCTTCATCGTCTGCGACGAGGCGGTCTCGGCCCTCGATGTCTCGGTGCAGGCGCAGATCGTCAACCTGCTGCAGGACCTGCAGGGGGAGATGGGGCTGACCTACCTGTTCATCGCGCACGACCTCTCGGTGGTGCGCCACATCTCGGACCGGGTCGCGGTGATGTATCTCGGGCGGGTTGTGGAGATCGCTCCCAAGGCCGCCATCTACGACGCCCCGATGCATCCCTACACCCAGGCGCTGATCGCCGCCGTGCCGGCGCCGCATCCGGCCGGGCGCGCCGCGCGCCGCGCCGCCCGGCTGCGGGTGGAGGGCGAGATGCCGAGCGCGCTCAACCTGCCGCCCGGCTGCCGCTTCCACACGCGCTGCCCGCACGCCATGGCGGTCTGCCGCAGCGTCTCCCCGCCGCTGCGCGAATACGCGCCCGGCCACAGCACCGCCTGCCACCTGCACGACCCGCAGCACCGCCCGGCAGCCACCGAGGAATTCGCCGCATGAGCCAGACCGCCCGCACCCGCATCCTCTGCGATGTCGATTTCGAGCGGGACGGGATGCAGACCGGCTATCTGCGCCTGTTCCACTCCTCGCACGCCTCCGCCTATGGCTTCCTGCCCATCCCGATCGTGGTGATCCGCAATGGCGAGGGGCCCACGGCGCTGTTCGTCTCCGGCAACCATGGCGACGAGTATGAGGGGCAGGTGGCGCTCGCCAATCTCGTCCAGGCCCTGAAGCCCGAGCAGATCCGGGGCCGCGTCATCATCCTGCCCACCGCCAACTATCCGGCGGCCATGGCCGGCAACCGCGTCTCGCCGGTGGACAACCTCAACCTCAACCGCATCTTCCCCGGCGATCCGGATGGCAGCGTCACCCAGCAGATCGCCTGGTTCATCAGCGAGCAGCTCATCCCGCGCGCCGACCTGGTGTGCGACCTGCATTCGGGCGGCTCCTCGCTGCTCTACACGCCCTGCGCGCTCACCGGCCGCACGGCGGACCCGGCGCTCTACGAGAGGCAGCTCGCGGCGCTGAAGGCCTTCGGCGCGCCGCTGGCCTATGTGCAGGGCCGCGCCCAGGGGCAGGGGGGCAACCAGACGCTGGGCGGCATCGCCGAGCGGCACGGCATCCCGAGCCTCGGCACCGAGCTGGGCGGGGCGGGCGCCGTCTCCCGCGAGGGGCTGGCCATCGCCGAGCGGGGGGTGCGCAACCTGCTGGTCCATCTTGGCATCCTGCCGCCCGAGGCGCGGATCGCCGCGCCGGAGACGCGCATCGTCGGCCTGGGCGGGCAGGACCACTTCGTCTATGCCGAGGAGCCGGGGCTGTTCGAGCCGCTGGTGGAGCTGGGCGAGGCAGTGCGGGCCGGCCAGCCCGCGGCCCTGCTGCACACGCCGGAGACGCCGTGGAAGCCGCCGCTGGAGCACCGCTTCCCGATCGACGGCCTGGTGCTCTGCAAGCGGCAGCCCGGCCGCAGCCAGCGCGGCGACTGCCTGTTCGTGCTGGGCGGCGCCCTGCCGGGCTGAGCCCGGCCTTCAGCCGCCGAGGCGGGCGGCGACCTGGCGGATCATCTCCAGCAGGCGCGGGCCAGCCGCCTCCAGCCGCCCTTCCTCCGCCGCGGCGCCGATGGTCGAGCAGCTGAAGCTGAACACGCCCTGGCCGCGCGGGTCGATCAGCGGCGCGCCCACCGCCGCCACATCCGGGCGCAGCTGGCCGATGACGATGCAGAAGCCCTGCCGCTCCAGCTGTGCGAAGGAGTACCGGACCGCCGCCTGCTCCGCCGGCCAGGCCGCGCCGGCCCGCTGCCGCAGCCGCTCCAGCGTCTCCGCCTGCTGGCGGCGCTCCATGGCGAACAGCGCCGCATGGCCCAGCGCCGTGCGGGCGATGGGGAGGCGCGCGCCCATCTCGCTCGCCACCACCACCTGCCCGGCCATCTGCGCCAGTTCGAAATGCAGCATCTCGTCGCCCACCGGCATGGCGAGGTCCACCGGCAGGTCGATCGCCTCGCTCAGCGCCCGCATCAGCGGCGCCGCGACGCTGCGGATGTCGAGATGCGCCAGCCGCGACAGGCCCAGCCGCAGCGCCGCCGGGCCGAGCTGCCAGCCGCCGCGCTCCAGCCGCTCCAGATAGCCCATCGCCGCCAGGCTCAGCGCTAGGCGCGAGAGGGTGGAGCGCGTCAGCCCCAGCCGCTCCGCGAGCGCCTGACCGGAGAGCGGGCGCGGCGCGGCGGCGACGGCTTCCAGGATCTGGAAGCTCTTGCGCACGGCGGTCGGCACGGTGTCGGCGTCAGGGGTGGTCACAGGCGGAGGATAGCAGGCCGGGCCTCGCGGTAAATCCTGTATTTTGGGAAGCGATCCTGCATATTGACATCGTTGTTCAGCCGTCCTGTCCTGTCGCCGCAGCCTCGCATGCGTGAAAGGGCACCATGACCGTCCCGCTGACCGGCTATCTCGACCGCATCTCCGCCCGCCCCGGCGAGAGGCTGGCGGTGAAGGTCTCCTCCACCCTTCCGGGCGATTACGAGGCCGATCTGGTGCGGGTCATCTCGGGCGACCCCAACCCGGCCGGTCCCGGCCTGATCCTGCGGCCGGTGCCGGCGGCTTTCGCGGGGCGCTATCCCGGCCGCTTCCAGCCGACGCATCTCGGCTCCTGCGCCCTGGTGGCGGCGATGGAGGGGATGGCGCTGCCCCCCGACCCGAGACGGGGCCTGACGCTGGGCCTGCGGGTGCAGCCCTGGCTGCTGACCGACCAGCCCGCCGTGCTGATGGCGCGGCAGGATGCGGCCGGCCATGGCTGGCGCCTCAGCCTCTCCAAGGCCGGCCCGGTCTTCGAGGCGCAGTGGCCCGGCGGCCATGCAAGCTGCGCGCTGGCGGCACCGCCGCTGCCCCGCGCCTGGTACGCGCTGACGGTCGAGATCCATGACGGCACCGTGCGCCTCAGCCAGGCGCCGCTGCGCCAGGTCTGGGGCGCGGGCGGCGATGCCGGCGCGGCCGAGGCCGCCGGCTTCCGGCTGGACACGCTGCCCGCCGCGCCGCTCAGCATCGGCGCCGCCTGGCGCGACGGCGCCCCGCAGGCGGTGTTCGACGGCCGCCTCGAAGACCCCTTCCTGTGCACGGGCGAGGCGCCGCCGGCCGGGCCGGCGGAAGGCCCCGGCCTGCTGGCCTGGTGGGATTTCTCCATCGGCATCGACACGCAGTCGGTGGTCGACCGCGGCCCGCGCGGCCTGCACGGCCGGCTGGTGAACCTGCCCACCCGCGCCGTGCGCGGCTCCCGCTGGGATGGCAGCGCCATGGCCTGGACCCAGGCGCCGCGCCACTACGCCGCCATCCACTTCCACGCCGATGACCTCGCCGATTGCCGATGGGAGACAGATTTCCACGTGGAGATCCCCGCCGGCCTGCCCAGCGGCGCCTATGGCGTGCGGCTGCGCGCCGGAGGGCAGGAGGACATCATCCCCTTCTATGTGCTGCCGCCGCGCGGCACGGCGACGGCGCGCGTGGCGTTCCTGGCCTCCAGCTTCACCTACCAGGCCTATGCCAACCATGCGCGTGGCAATGCCGACGCGGCCTACCGCGCCCGCCGGGACGCATGGGGCGCCTATCCGCACAATCCGGACGACCACCGCGACTACGCCCACTCCACCTACAACCGCCACCCGGACAACAGCGGCGTGGCGCTCTCCTCGCGGCTGCGGCCCATCCTCACCTGGCGGCCCGGCTTCCTCACCTTCAACGACGCCCGCGGCTCCGGCCTGCGCCACTACCCGGCCGACACCCACCTGATCGCCTGGGCCGACGCGCTGGGCATCGAAATGGACATCCTCACCGACGAGGATCTCGACAATGAGGGGGTGGCGCTGCTGCGCCCCTACAAGGTGGTGCTGACCGGCTCCCACCCCGAATACCACACCCCCGGCACGCTCGATGCGCTGCAGGAGTATGTCGGCACCGGCGGGCGGCTCTGCTACCTGGGCGGCAACGGCTTCTACTGGCGCGTGGCGCGGCGGCCGGACCTGCCGCATGTCATCGAGGTGCGCCGGGCCGAGGGCGGCATCCGCGCCTGGGCGGCCGAGACGGGCGAGTACTACCAGCAGCTCGATGGCGGCTATGGCGGCCTCTGGCGCCGCAACGGGCGGCCGCCGCAGATGCTGGCGGGCGTCGGCTTCTCCAGCCAGGGGCTGTTCGAGGGCTCCCACTACCGCCGCCTGCCGGATTCCCGCGCGCCGGACATGGCCTGGATCTTCGAGGGGATCGAGGGGGACATCCTCGGCGATTTCGGCCTCTCCGGCGGCGGCGCGGCGGGCTTCGAGCTGGACCGCGCGGACCCGTCGCAGGGCTCGCCGCCCAACATCCGCATCCTGGCGCGCTCGGAGGGGCACCAGTCGCATTTCGTCGCGGTGCCGGAGGAGTTGCTCTCCCACGTCAACACCGTGACGGGTGAGAGGCCGGCGGCGCTGATCCGCGCCGAGATCGTCTATTTCGAGACGGCGCAGGGCGGCGCGGTGTTCTCCACCGGCTCCATCACCTTCTGCGGCAGCCTGCCGCACAACGGCTTCGACAATCCCGTCTCGCGCATGCTGCGCAACGTCGTCACCCGCTTCGCCTCGGAGAGCCTCTCATGAGCCGCATCCTGCACCGCAGCCTGCGCAAGGACCCGCTGCTGGCCGTCTCCGGCCGGGGGCTGATGGTGCAGGGGGCGGAGGGACCGCCGGTGATCGACGCCTCGGGCGGCGCCGCCGTCGCCTGCATCGGCCATGGCGACGAGCGGGTGGTGCGCGCCATCACCGAGCAGGCGCGGCAGATCGCCTATGCCCACACCGTATTCTTCACCTGCGAGGCCGCCGAGCAGCTGGCCGACCTGCTGGTGGGCGAGGCGCCGGGCGGCCTCACCCATGCCTATTTCGTCTCCTCCGGCTCCGAGGCGATGGAGGCGGCGCTGAAGCTGGCGCGGCAGTATTTCCTGGAGACCGGCGAGCCGCAGCGCACGCGCTTCATCGCGCGGCGGCAGAGCTACCACGGCAACACGCTGGGCGCGCTGGGCCTCGGCGGCAACATGGCCCGGCGCGAGCCCTACGAGCCGATCCTGGCCGGCTGCTTCAGCCATGTCTCGCCCTGCTTTGCCTATCGCGGCCAGGAGGCGGGGGAGAGCGACGCCGATTATGTCGCCCGCCTCGCCGCCGAGCTGGAGGCCGAGTTCCAGCGCCTCGGCCCGCAGAATGTCGCCGCCTTCGTCGCCGAGACCATCGTCGGCGCCACCACCGGCTGCGTCACCGCCCTGCCGGGCTACTTCCCGGCCATGCGCGCAGTGTGCGACCGGCATGGCGCGCTGCTGATCCTGGACGAGGTGATGTGCGGCATGGGCCGCTCCGGCACGCTGCACGCCTGGGAGCAGGAGGGCGTCTCGCCCGACATCCAGACCATCGCCAAGGGCCTGGGCGGCGGCTACCAGCCGATCGGCGCCATCCTGGCGCAGGGGAGGATCGTGCGCGCGCTCGCCGAGGGCTCGGGCGCCTTCAAGCACGGGCACACCTACCAGGCGCATCCGGTGGCCTGCGCGGCGGCGCTGGCCGTGCAGCGCATCATCCGCGAGGACGGGCTGCTGGAGAATGTGCGGGCCATGGGGGCGCGGCTCGAGGGCGCGCTGCAGGAGCGCTTCGGCAACCACGCCCATGTGGGCGACATCCGTGGGCGCGGCCTGTTCCGGGCGCTGGAATTCGTCGAGGACCGCGCCAGCCGCCGCAGCTTCGACCCCGCCCGCAAGGTGAACGAGGCGGTGAAGGACGCCGCCATGGCGGCCGGCGTGATGATCTACCCGATGGGCGGCACCATCGACGGTCGCCGGGGCGACCATGTGATCATCGCCCCGCCCTACACGGCGACGGCGGCGGATATCGACCGCATCGTCGAGCGGCTCGGGCAGGCGGTGGAGGCGGCGCTGCCCTGACGCCTCAGGGCCTGACGCCTCAGGGCCTGATGCCTCAGGGCCTGGCCGCCGAGGGCGCGGCGCGGGCCTCCTGCTCGCGCTCGCGCAGGATGCGCAGGGCCACCGCGGCGGCGCTGCGCACATGGGCGCGGCACGCCTCCCAGGCGCCGGCCGCGTCCCGCGCCTCGATCGCCTCCACCACGCGGCGGATCTCGGCCACCGTGTCCGGCAGCCGGCCGGGGTCGGAGAGCGAGGTGGCGCGGAGCTGGGTGTTGCGGTTGATGATGGCCTCGAACATCCGCCCCACCAGCGGGTTGCGGCTGCCGCGCATCAGCACCTCGTAGAAGTCCCGCTTCAGCCCGAGCAGCACCGCCTGGTCGGCGCCGCGCGGCGGCAGGGCGGCCAGCGCCTCGTAGATGCGGCGCAGCTCGGCCCGCTCCGCGGCGGAGGCGCGCAGCGCGAAGCCTTCGCCGGCCAGCGCCTCCAGCACGCCGCGCACCTCGTAGACCTGCTCCGCCTCGGCCGGCGAGAGGAAGCTCACGAAGGGGCCACGGTTGGGGATGGTGGTGACCAGCCCCTCCGCCTCCAGCAGCCGCACCGCCTCGCGCACCACGCTGCGGCTGGCGCCGAACAGCTCGCACAGCATGCGGTCCGGCAGGTGCTGCCCGGGGGCGAAGCGGCCGTTCATGATGGCGTTCCGCAGGCCTTCCTCGACCTGCTTGCGCATCGGTCGCGGCACCACGCGCAACGCCATGTCCTCCGTCATCGGCCTTCCACCGCCCCCTGCTGCCAGAACTCCCCTGCGATCCTAGCCAAGCCGGGCCAGGATCGGAAGATTGACTGACAAACCGGGAGGGGCTCAATCCGCCTTCGCGCCGGTCTCCCGGATGACGGCGCGCCAGCGCGCCGCCTCGCTGGCCATCAGCGCGCTGAGCGCGGCGGGCGTGACCTCGGGGGCGAGCTGCATGCCCTGGCTTTCCAGGAAGCGGCGCATCGCCTCCTGCCGCAGCGCGCCCTCCAGCGCCCGGCGCAGCGCCTCCCGCGCCGGCGCCGGCGTGGCCGCCGGCACCACCAGCCCGAAGAACACGGAGGCGTCGTAGCCCGGCAGCCCCTGCTCGGCGATGGTGGGCGTCTCCGGCAGCACGGCCGAGCGGGCCGCCGTGGTGACGCCCAGCGCCCGCAGCCGGCCGGACTGGATGTGCGGCAGGGCGGTCAGCACATCGGTGAACACCATGGCGATGTGGCCGGCCAGCACGTCGTTCAGCGCCGGGCCGGTGCCGCGATAGGGAATGTGCTCGAAGCGCGTGCCCGCCATGCTGTTGAACAGCGCGCCCGACAGGTGCGAGGAGGCGCCATTGCCCGAGGAGCCGAAGGCCAGCGCCCGCCCGCCCTTGCCCAGCGCCACCAGCTCCGCGACCGAGCGGGCGGGAATGTCCGGATGCACCGCCAGCACGTTCGGGATGCGCCCGAGCGGCCCGACCGGGGCGAAATCCTTCAGCGGGTCATAGGTCTGGCCAGGATAGAGCATCTGGTTGATGGCCAGGGGGCCGGAGGTGCCGAACAGCACCGTCTGCCCGTCGGCGGCGGCGCGCGCCACGTATTCGGCGCCGACATTGCCGCCGGCCCCGGCGCGGTTCTCCACCACCACCGTCTGGCCCAGGACCTCCTGCAGCAGCATGGCGAGGCGGCGGGCGATCAGGTCGGTCGGGCCGCCGGGGGCGAAGGGGACCACCAGGCTCAGCACCTTGCCGCCCGGCTGCGCCAGGGCGGAGAGGGGAAAGGCGGCGAGGGGCAGGGCGGCCGCCGCAAGGGCGGCGCCCAGGGCGCGGCGGCCGATCATGCCACCGCTCCCGCGCCCTGGCCGGGGTCGGCCAGCAGTGGCGCCAGCTCCGCCTCCGTCTCCGGCGTGCCGGGTGCCAGCGGGTCGCGCGGCAGCACGCGGTGCCGCAGCACCAGCCGCGCCAGGGCCAGGCGCTCCGGCAGGCCGAGCTGCCCGGCCTCCCAGGCCAGGGCGGCGGCGGAGGTCAGGTGGTAGAGGGCGGAGGCCGCCTGCCGCGCCAGCTCCGGCCTCTCCTGGGCCTGGGCGGCCAGGGCCAGGGCGCGCTCCAGCGCCGCCGGCGCCTCGGGCAGCGCGCCGGCATTGCCGAGCAGCTCTAGCACGTGCCGTTGCAGCACGGGCAGCGAGCCCTCCCGCTGCGCCGCCCGCAGCACGTCGAGCGCCACGATGTTGCTGGTGCCCTCCCAGATGCTGCCGAGATGCGCGTCGCGCAGCAGCCGCGCGTCGGACCATTCCTCGATGTAGCCGCAGCCGCCGCGCACCTCCATGGCGTCGCCCGTCACCTTGCGGGCGTCGCGGCAGGCGCGGAACTTCAGCAGCGGCGTCAGGATGCGCAGCAGCGCATAGGCGCCCTCCTCCCCGGCATCGGCGCGGCGCAGCGCCTCGGCGGCCTGGAACACCATGCTGCGCGCCTGCTCGGCCGGCAGCAGCAGCTTGAGGAGCTGGCGCCGCATCAGCGGCATCTCCACCAGCCGGCGGCCGAAGGCGACGCGGCGGTGGGCGATGAACAGCGCCTCGGTCGCCGCGCGGCGCATCAGCCCGGCGGCGCGCACGCCGTTGGAGAGGCGCGAGTTGTTCACCATGTCCGCCATCTGGCGGAAGCCGGCCTCCGGCTCGCCCACCAGCCAGGCCGTGGCGCCCTCCAGCCGGATCTCGCCGCTGGCCATGGAGCGGGTGCCGAGCTTGGCCTTCAGCCGCTGGATGCGGTAGCGGTTGGGCCGGCCATCCGGCAGGATGCGCGGCAGCAGGAAGAGCGAGACGCCGCGCAGCCCGGGCGGCCCGCCCTCGCGCCGCGCCAGCACCATGGCGAGGTCCGCATCCGGGTTGGAGCAGAACCACTTGTCGCCGGAGAGCGCCCAGCTGCCATCCGCCTGCGGCGCGGCGGTGACGACGGTGGCCGCGATGTCGCTGCCGGCGCCCTGCTCGGTCATGAACATCGCGCCCTGGTGCAGGGTGTCGAGATCCTGGCTGGTGAGGGCGGGCAGGTAGCGCGCCACCAGCGCCGGTCCGCCGAACTTGCGCAGGGTGCGCGTCAGGCTGTCGGTCATGCTGACCGGGCAGCACAGGCCGAACTCCGCCTGCACCAGCAGGTAGGTGAGGAGGTACTTGGCGGCGGGCGGCATCGGCGCGTCCCAGCCCAGCACGCCGCCGCGGTGGGAGAGCGCCGCCAGCCCGTACTCGCCGAAGGCGATGCGCTCCATCTCCCGGTAGGCCGGATGGTACTCGATGGATTGCGCGTCCTCGCCGCGCCGGTTGCGGCTGTGCAGCACGGGCGGGTTGCGGTCGGCGGCCGCGGCCAGCGTGTCTAGCGGGCCGCCGGCCAGGCCGCCCAGCCGGTCCAGATGCGGCGCCAGATGCGCCAGCAGGTCGGGCGGCAGGTAGAGTCCGGCGAGGCGCTGCAGCACCGGATCGGCGCGCCAGAGATTGAGTCCGTGGCTGTCGGGCACGGCGGCGGCACCGCTCGGCGGCGCCAGGGCGGCTGCGCCGGGAGGCGGCGCGGGAGGGCGGAGATGCATGGCGTTCGCCTCGTTCGGTCGTTTCGTCCCGCGCCGATCCTGGGCAGCGGCCCCCGCGCGCGCCAGCCGATTTCTCCGCAGGGGGTTTTGCGCTAGGCTCACACCCCTCCATGACCTACCGACGCCTGCCCTCGCTTTCCGCGCTGCGCTGCTTCGAGGCGGCGGCCCGCCATGGCAGCCTCAGCCGTGCCGCGGCCGAGCTGCATGTGACGCCCGGCGCCGTCAGCCGCCAGGTACGGGCGCTGGAGGAGGAGCTGCGCGTGGCGCTGTTCCTGCGCGGCCCCGGCGGCGTGACGCCCACCCCGGCCGGCGAGACCCTCTTCGCCGCCGCCCGCGCGGGGCTGGACCGGCTGGCGGAGGGCGTCGCGCAGGCCACCGCGCCGGCACCGCGCCAGGCGCTGACGGTCGGCGCCTATGCCCTCTTCGCCAGCCGCTGGCTGATCCCGCGCTGGCCGCGGCTGCAGGCGCGCCACCCGGGGCTCGACATCACCCTCGTCACCACAGCCGACCCGCTGGCGCTCTCGCCCGGGCGGTTCGACGCGGTGATCGCCGTGGCGGGGCCGGCGGCGCGGCCGGGGCTGCTGGTGCAGCCCCTCGTGCCGATCGAGACGGTGCCGGTCTGCACCCCCGCTTTGGCCGGACCGCAGGGCTTCCGCTGGGAAGGCAAGCCGCTCCTGCATTCCCGCCAGCGCCCGCGGGACTGGGCCCGCTGGCTGGCGGCGGCCGGGGTGGAGGGGCCGGACCCGCGCCAGGGCGCCGCCTTCGAGAGCATCGGCCTCGCCATCGACGCGGCGGCGAGCGGCCTCGGCGTGGCACTGGCGATCCGCGCCCTGATCGGGCCGGACCTGGAGGCGGGGCGGGTGGTCGTGCCGGTGCCCTTCGCGCGGCGCAGCGCGCATGGCTTCGTGCTGCTCTGCGAGGCGGCGCGCGCCGCGGAGGCCGGGCTGGCGGCCTTCCGCCACTGGCTGGCCGAGGAAGCCGGCATGCCCCCCGCCTGAGCGGCGCCCCTACCGGACCAGCACCACCAGCTCGGAATAGGGCGGCAGCAGCGGGTCGGCCGTGTAGAGCCGCACCGGCTCGGCCATGGCCTGGGCGATCAGCAGATGGTCGAACGGGTCCCGGTGGTGCTGCGGCAGCCCGGCGACCAGCATGGCGGCGGAGGCGCGCACCGGCAGCTCGACGAAGCCCGTGTCGAGTGCCGCGCGGAGGATGCGCTGCGGGTCGAAGGCGAAGTCCGCCCGGCCCAGCCGCGCCTTGATGGCGATTTCCCAGAGGCTGGCGGCGCTGAACAGCACCTCGTTCTCCGGCTCCTCCAGCGCGGCGCGGGCCTCGGGGCCGAGCCGGTGCGGCTCGGCCAGCGCCCAGAGCAGGATGTGGGTGTCCAGCAGCAGGCGCATCAGCCCGCCTCGAAGCCGGACAGCACCTCCTCGGGCAGTGGCGCGTCGAAATCCGCCGGGATGGAGAGCTGCCCCGCCAGCCGCCCCAGGCGCCGCCGCGGCCGCGCCGGCGCCTCCTCGAGCGGGACCAGCCGGGCCACGGGCCGCCCGGCGCGCGCGATGAGGATTTCCTCGCCCGCCGCCGCCGCATCGACGAGGCGGGAGAGGTGCGTCTTGGCGGCGTGGATGTTGACCGTCTGCATGGCGGGCCTCCTGCGCTCCTTCATAGCGGGGCCTATCAGACTTAGTCCAGTCTGGTTGCATGTGCGCGGGCGCCTGCCGCCGGGTGGCCTCAGCCCCCGGGCCGCAGCAGGGGCAGCACCTCGCGCTCCGCCCCGGCATCGCCGGCGAAGCGGATCTCTCCCAGCAGGAAGGCCGTGGCGTCGCGGATCTCGCCCTCCAGTTCGCGCGCGGCAGCCATGCCGTCGCCCAGGCGCAGGGCCTGCAGGATCGGCGCGTGGCGGTGGGCGTGCTCGGCCGGGCGGCCCATCAGCACCCAGCGCGCCTCCCAGAAGAGCGGGCCGCGCCGCAGCCACAGGCTTTCGATCATCCCCAGCAGCAGCGGCGCCTCGGCCATGCGGTAGAGGGTGAAGAGGAACTCCCGGTCCACGCGCAGGAAGTCTTCCGGCCGGCCGGAGCCGCGGACCCCGGCATGTTCCTCCAGCAGCCGCTCCAGCGTGGCCAGGGTGGCGGCGTCGAGCCGTGGCGCGGCCAGGCGCAGGGCGAGCGGCTCCAGCGCCGCGCGCACCTCGCCCAGCTCCAGGAAGGCCGCGCGGGTGAGGCGGGGCACGATGGCGGTGCCGGAGGGCGTGAGGTCCAGCGCCTGCTCCGCCGCCAGCCGGCGCAGCGCGGCGCGCACCGGCATCGGGCTGGTGCCGAGCGAGGTGGCGATGCGCCGCAGGGAAAGCTTGTCGCCCGGCGCGAAGGTGCCTTCCACCAGGGCCTGCCGGAGCCGGCGATAGGCCTGTTCCTCCAGGGGCGGCAAGGCGGAATGCGATTCAGGCGGATTCATCGAGATTCCTGTTGCTGGCATTTTGTGATCACAATAGCATCGCTCCTGAGATGGCATATGGTGCTGCGCCAGGCCGTCGCATCCTGTTTAGCGTGCGCCGGCCCGCATGGCAGTCGGGGGGCTGCCGGGCCATCGCCAAGCCCCTGTGGAGAGACCTGCATGAGTTCGGCCACCGCCCTGCGCCGCAACAGCGATCTCGGCACCGCGCTGGAGGAGGCCCGCGCGGCCTATGCCGCCGCGCGGCCGCGCAGCGCCGCCCTGCACGAGCGCGCCAGCGAGGTGATGCCGGGCGGCAACACCCGCTCCGTCCTCGCCTACGGCCCGTTCCCCACCGCCATGGCGCGCGGCGAGGATTGCCGCCTGTGGGACCTGGACGGCCACGCCTATCTCGACCTCTGCGGCGAATACACGGCCGGGCTGTTCGGCCATTCCGAGCCGCGCATCCACAAGGCGCTGCACGCCACGCTGGAGGGCGGCATCAACCTCGCCGCGGTGGGGCAGGGGGAGGAGAGGCTGGCCCGCCTGCTGTGCGGCCGCTTCCCCTCGCTGCAGCGGCTGCGCTTCACCAACAGCGGCACCGAGGCCAACCTGATGGCGCTGACGGCCGCGCGCGGCTTCACCGGGCGCAACACCATCATGGTGATGCAGGGCGGCTACCATGGCGGGGTGCTCACCTTCCCGCTGGCGGGGCCGAGCCCGGCCACCCTGCCGCTGCCCTTCCTGCCCACGCCCTACAATGACAGCGCCGAGGCCACCCGCCTGGCCCGCGCCCATGCGCAGGACCTGGCCGCCATCATCGTCGAGCCGATGCTGGGCGGCGGCGGCTGCATTCCGGCAGCGCCGGAATTCCTCGCCACGCTGCGCGCCCTGGCCGACGAGACCGGCGCCGTGCTGATCTTCGACGAGGTGATGACCTCCCGCATGTCGGGCGGCGGGCTGCAGGCACGGCTCGGCATCACGCCGGACATGACCTGCCTCGGCAAGTATATCGGCGGCGGCATGAGTTTCGGCGCCTTCGGCGGGCGGGCCGACATCATGGCGCAGTTCGAGAGCCGGGTGCCGCATGCCGGCACCTTCAACAACAACGTGCTGACCATGGCCGCCGGCGCCGTCGCGATGGGCGAGATCTTCACCGCCGAGGCGGCCGAGGCGCTGTTCCAGCGGGGCGAGGCGCTGCGCGGGCGGCTGAACGCAGCGGGGCGCGCGGCGGGCGTGCCGCTCGGCTTCACCGGGCTCGGCTCGATGATGACGGTGCATTTCCGCCAGCCCCTGCCGGACCGCCCCTATGCCGCCACCCCCGCCGAGGAGGGCCTGCGGGAACTGTTCTTCTTCGACATGCTGGCGGCCGGCCTCTACCTGGCGCGGCGCGGCATGGTGGCGCTGAGCCTGCCGGTGGGCGAGGCGGAGATGGACCGCTTCGTCGCCGCCGTGGGCGAGTTCGCCGAATCCCGCGCCGCGCTGCTGCGCGCCGGCGGCGTGGCCCCCTAGCAGGAGGCGGAGGAGGAGCGGCCCGCGGCCCTTCCTCCCGCCATCTCCGCCACCCGCTGCAAGACGAACAAGGCCGCCCGCAAGGCCTGGACTGGGGAAACGCCGATCGGCTCGCCGGACGCGACCGGACGCATGGCGATCGGGCTGCAAATCTTGGGAGACCACAGATGCATCGTCGCCGCTTCATCGCGACCGCCGCCGGCCTCGCCGCCGCCGGAGCCGCCCCGCCGCTGCGCGCGGCCGGCTCCGCGGCGCGCGTGCTGCGCTTCGTGCCGCAGGCCAACCTCACGGCGCTGGACCCGATCTGGACCACCGCCGCCGTCACCACCAACCACGCCTACAACGTGTTCGACACGCTCTACGGCCTGGACGACGAGTTGCGCGTGCGCCCGCAGATGGCCGAGGGCCACACCGTCTCGCAGGATGGCCTCACCTGGGAGGTGCGCCTGCGCGAGGGCCTGCGCTGGCACGACGGGGAGAAGGTGCTGGCGCGCGACTGCGCCGCCAGCCTCGATCGCTGGGCACGGCGCGACACCTTCGGCCAGTCCCTGGCCGCGCGCGTCGCGGAATGGGGCACCGCGGATGACCGCACCATCCGCATCCGGCTGCACCGGCCCTTTCCGCTGATGCTGGAGGCGCTGGCCAAGAGCGCCGCCATCATCCCCTTCATGATGCCGGAGCGCCTGGCGCGCACCGATCCGTTCAAGCAGGTGACGGAGATGGTGGGCTCCGGCCCCTACCGCTTCCTGCCCGGCGAATACGTCTCCGGCAGCCGCGTCGCCTATGCGCGCTTCGACGGCTACGTGCCGCGCCAGGAGCCGCCGCAGCGCAGCAGCGGTGGCAAGGTGGCGCATTTCGACCGCATCGAGTGGCATGTGATGCCGGATGCCGCGACCGCCGCCGCCGCCTTGCAGGCCGGCGAGATCGACTGGTGGGACCAGGTGCACCCGGACCTAGCGCCGCTGCTGCAGCGCAACCGCCGGGTGAAGGTCGCCGTCAACGACCCGATGGGCTACATCGGCACGCTGCGCTTCAACTGCCTGCACGCGCCCTTCGACAACGCCGCCATCCGCCACGCCCTCCTCTACGCCGCCAAGCAGGAGGACTACATGCGGGCGGTCACGGCGAACGACCCGGAGCTGTTCCGCCTCTGCCCCTCCATGTGGCCCTGCGGCACGCCCTACGGCACCGAGGCGGGGTCTGAGCCGCTGCAGGGGCCACGCGACCTGGGGCGCGCCAAGGCGATGCTGCGCGATGCCGGCTACAAGGGCGAGCGCGTCGTCATCCTCAACCCGACGGACATGCCCAGCATGGCGCCCTTCGGCCTGGTGACGGCCGACCTGCTGCGGCGCCTGGACATGAATGTCGAGCTGGTGGAGACCGACTGGGGCTCCGTGGTGCAGCGCCGCTCCAGCCGCGCGCCAGTGGAGCAGGGTGGCTGGAGCATCTTCCACACCTGGTGGCCCTCCCTCTCCATCTACACGCCGGCGATCAATCCCGTGCTGCGCGGCCAGGGGGACAAGGGCTGGTTCGGCTGGTACGAGAACGCCGCGGTGGAGCGGATGGCGGAGGAATGGCTCAGCGCCCCCGACGAGGCCACCCGGGCCGCCATCGCCGAGCAGATCCAGCGCGTCTCCTTCGAGCAGGCGCCGATCATCCCGCTGGGCCAGTTCTTCATGCGCACCGCCTACCGCACAGACCTCAGCGGCTTCCTGACCGGCAGCGTGCCGTATGCGTGGAACGTGCGGCGTGGCTGAGGCGGGGCGCGACCCATCGGGCAAGGAGAGAGGGAACGACATGACGAGGCTGACGCGCGACGAGATGCGGGGCAAGGCACAGACGGTGCTGGGGCTGATCGACCCCGCCGGGCTCGGCTCCACCCTGATGCACGAGCACCTGATCTGGAACATCACCCCGCCGCCCGAGCGGGACAAGCCGCTCGGCGAGCTCGACCTCGGGCGGTGGTGGGATCTGCAGACCCGCACGGTGAAGGACTACCGCAACTCGACGCAGCTCGATGTGGGCGTGGCGACGCGCGCGGCGGCGGAGGTGGTGCAGCATGGCGGCCGCACCATCGTCGAGCTGACCATCGGCGGGCTGATGCCGGACCCGGAGGGGCTGGCCCGGGCGTCGCGCGAGAGCGGCGCGCAGATCGTCATGGGCTGCGGCCACTACGTGCATGACTACCAGGACCCGGCGAACGAGGCCCGCGGCGTCGATGAGCTGGCGCAGGAGATGGTGGACCAGATCCAGCTCGGCGCCTGGGGCACCGATGTGCGCGCCGGGCTGCTCGGCGAGATCGGCTGCCAGTGGCCCTGGACCGACCTCGAGAAGAAGATGCTGCACGCCGCCTGCCTGGCGCAGCAGGAGACCGGCGCGGCGCTCACCATCCACCCCGCCCGCGACCAGGACCACCCGTGGATGCTGGTCGAGTTCCTGCGCGCGCATGGCGCCGACCTCGCGCGCACCATCATCGACCATATCGACCGCACCATCTTCGACGACGAGCGGCTGTTCCGCCTGGCCGATGCGGGCGTCATCCTGGAATGGGATCTGTTCGGCCAGGAGAGCTGCTATTACCAGCCGAACCCGGACATCGACCTGCCGAACGACGCGCAGCGCCTGCGCGACATCCGCCGCGTCATCGACCGCGGCCATGGCGACCAGGTCGTCATCAGCCACGACATCTGCCACATCGTGCAGATGACCGAGTTCGGCGGCCATGGCTACGCGCACATCTACAAGAAGGTCATCCCGCTGATGCGCCGGCGCGGCTTCAGCGAGGCGGAGATCGACGCGATCATGGTGGGCACGCCGCGCCGGCTGCTGACCTTCGTCTGACGCGCGCGCGGGGAGGGGGCGTGCCCTCCCCGGAGCGGCATCAGCGGCGCGGACCGCCCGCGCCGCGCCGCGCCGTTCAGGACTGGCCGAGCACGCCGTCCACGCGCCGCCACAGCCCCATCGGGTTGCCGTCGCGCAGCGCCTCCGGCAGCAGCGCCGCCGGCATGTCCTGGTAGCAGACCGGCCGCAGGAAACGGCCGATGGCCAGGGTGCCGACGGAGGTGGAGCGGCCATCGGAGGTGGACGGATACGGCCCGCCATGCACCATGGCGTGGCTGACCTCCACGCCTGTCGGGTAGCCGTTCACCAGGATGCGGCCGACCCGCCGCTCGAGCACCGGGAGCAGCCGGCGCGCCATCTCGACATCGCCCTCCTCCATCTGGATGGTGGCGGTGAGCTGCCCCTCCAGCCCCTCGGCGAGGCGGAGCATGGTCTCGGCATCCGGGCAGCGGATGACGAGGGAGGCGGCGCCGAACACCTCCTCGGCCAGGGCCGGGTCGGCCATGAAGTGCTCGGCCGTGGTCTCGAACAGCGCGGCCTCGCCCTGGGTGGCGGCGCTGGCCACCTGCCCCGAGGCGACCTTGCGCACGCGGTTGTTGCCGGCGAGGTGCGAGATGCCGGCCTGGTAGGCGCCGAGGATGCCGGGGGTCAGCATGGTCTGCGCCGGGGCGCCGCCCAGCGCCTCTGTCGCGGCGCCGAGGAAGGTCTCCAGCTCCGGGCCGTCCAGGGCCAGCACGAGGCCTGGATTGGTGCAGAACTGCCCGGCGCCGAGGGTGAGGGAGCCGACGAAGGCCTTGCCGATGCCGGCGGCGCGGCTGGCCATCGCCTGCGGCAGCAGGAAGACGGGGTTGATGCTGCTCATCTCGGCATAGACCGGGATCGGCTCGGGGCGGGCGGCGGCCGTCTTCATCAGGGCGGTGCCGCCGGCGCGGGAGCCGGTGAAGCCCACCGCCTTGATGCGCGGATCGGCGACCAGCCCCTGCCCGACCACCTGGCCCGAGCCGAACAGCAGGGAGAACACGCCTTCCGGCAGGCCGCGGGCCTTGACGGCGGACTGGATGGCGCGGCCGACCAGCTCAGAGGTGCCGGGATGGGCGGAATGCGCCTTCACCACCACCGGGCAGCCCGCGGCCAGGGCCGAGGCGGTGTCGCCGCCGCCCACCGAGAAGGCGAGCGGGAAGTTGGAGGCCCCGAACACCGCCACGGGGCCGAGCGGGATCATGCGCAGGCGCAGATCCGGGCGCGGCAGCGGCTGGCGGTCGGGCAGAGCGGGATCGATGCGGGCATTGAGGTAGGTGCCGTCCCGCACCTCCTTGGCGAAGAGGCGGAGCTGGCCGACGGTGCGGCCGCGCTCGCCCTCCAGCCGGCCGCGCGGCAGGCCGCTCTCCGCCATGGCGCGGGTGATCAGCGCGTCGCCGATGTCGAGGATGGCCTGGGCGCAGGCCTCCAGGAAGCCGGCGCGAATCTCGGGCGTGGTCTCGCGGTAGCTGTCGAAGGCCTGCCAGGCCAGGGCGCAGGCACGCTCCACATCCGCCGCCGTGCCACCGCCGAAGGCGGGCTCCATCGGCTGGCCGGTGGCCGCCTCGATCGCACGGATGGGTTTGTCGGTGCCGCGCAGGGCCGTGGCGCCGATCAGCATCTCGCCGGAAATGGACATGGACGCTTCCTTTCTGTCCGTCAGAAGGCACCGGGTTCCGCCGCGGCAGGGCCTGCGTCGTTTCGGTCCGTTGCCGACCTGCCTTACAGGCTGCGCGGGAATGGCGCCATACGCACGCCGGCCAGGAGCGGCACGGCCTAGCTTCCAGGCCATGTCTACTTTCCATAATATATATTCTAGGGTTTCTTTGCTCGTGGGGCCGGCACCGTTTTCCACGGGAGCGAAACAGCGGCTTGACCCACCGGGCCGGCTTGAAAACAGTGGCGGGCATGGCCCAGACCGCGCCCCGCCCCCTGCCGCCGAGCCTCTACGCGCGGACCGCCGCCCCGGCGCCGGACACGCCGCCGCTGCCGGGCGATACCAGCACGGATGTCGCCATCATCGGCGGCGGCTTCACCGGCCTGTCCACGGCGCTGCATCTGGCCGAGCGTGGCATCCCCACCACCGTGCTGGAGGCGCATGAGCCCGGCTGGGGTGCCTCCGGCCGCAATGGCGGCCAGGTGAATCCCGGCCTGAAGCACGCGCCGGATGCGGTGGAGGCCCGCTTCGGCCCGGATCTGGGCCGCCGCATGGTCGCCTTCAGCCACGCCGCGCCCGATTACGTGTTCGAGCTGGTCCGCCGCCACCAGATCCGTTGCGAGGCACGGCAGGATGGAACGCTGCGCGTGGCCACCAGCCCCGCCGCGGCGGCGGAGCTGCGCCTTCTGCACCGCGCCTGCCTGGAGCGCGGCATGCCGGTGCGGCTGCTGGAGGGCGCGGCGCTGCAAGAGGCGGTGGGCACGGCCTTCTATCCGCTCGGCTTCCTCGATCCGCGCGGCGGGCATCTCAACCCGCTGGGCTATGCGCGCGGCTTGGCGCGTGCCGCCCAGGCGCTGGGGGCGCGGGTGCATGGCGGCACGCCGGCCACCGCCCTGCGGCGGGAGGCGGATGGGTGGCGGGTGGAGACGCCGCAGGGCGTGGTGCGGGCGCGGCAGGTCCTGCTCGCCACCAACGGCTATTCCGGCGGGCTCTGGCCTGGGCTGGCGGAGAGCATCGTGCCCGTGTTCAGCGCCATCCGCGCCACGGAGCCACTGCCGCCCGGCGTGGCGGCCGGCATCGTGCCGTTCCGGGGCGCGGTGTTCGAGACGGGCCGCATCACCGTCTACTACCGCATGGACGAGGCGGGGCGGCTGCTGATGGGTGGCCGCGGGCCGCAGCGCGAGCTGGCGGACCCGGAGCGGCTGGACTACCTGATGCGCCATGCCGGGCGGCTGTGGCCGCAATTGCGCGGCGCGCGCTGGGCCGAGGGCTGGAACGGCCAGCTCGCCGTGACGCCCGACCACTACCCGCATGTGCACGCGCCGGCCCCGGGCCTGCTCTGCTGCCTGGGCTACAACGGCCGTGGCGTCGCCCTGGCCAGCCATATGGGCCGCCTCCTCGCCGCCCGGCTGGCGGAGGGCGAGGCGGCCGCCTTCGACATGCCCGTGCTGCCGCTGAAGCCGATGCCGCTGCACCGCTTCTGGCGCCTCGGCGTCTGGGCCGGGGTGTGGCGCGGGCGGCTGCTGGACGGGCTGGGGCTGTAGCCGCCCCGCCGTCTCAGGCCGCCAGCGCCATGCCGTCCCGCTGCGGGTCGGCGCCGCCCTCGATGCGGCCATCCGGCAGGCGACGCAGCCCGTGCGGGGCGCCGAAGGCATAGCTCTGGTAGGAGCGGGCGACCGGGTAGCCCATCCCCTCCAGCGCCCGCGCCACGCCCTGCGGGATGCGGTTGGCCACGTCGATCGTGTCGCTCAGCGCGACGATGCGGGGCGCCGCCACGGCCTCGGCCATGCTCATGCCGAAATCGAGCACGTTCATCAGCGCCTGGGCGATCGCCGGCACGATGTAGGTGCCGCCCGGCGCGCTGAGGACAATGGCGGGATGCTCCCCCTCGAAGACCAGGGTGGGCGCCATGGCGCTGCCGCGGCTCTTGCCTGGCGCGATGGAGGCGGCGCGGCCCGGGCGCGGGTCGAAGCCGCTCATGCAGCCATTGTACATGAAGCCGAGGCCCGGGGTGATGACGCCGGAGGGAATGCCCAGCGTGTGCGTCAGCGAGACGGCGTTGCCCGCGCCGTCGATGACGCAGACCACGGTGGTGTCCGGCGGGTCCTTGGCCGCCGGCTCCCCGGCGCGGGGCACATGCGCCACCTCCCCGGCCTTGATGCGCGCGGCGATTTCGGCGGCGTAACCGGCCGAGAGCAGGCGGTCGAGCGGCACATCGACGAAGTCGGGGTCGCCCATGTGGCGGTCCTTGTCGATGGTCATCCACTTCATCGCCTCGGCCAGGATGCGGAGGTGCTCCGGCCCATTGTGCGGCAGGCTGGCGAGGTCGAAATGCTCCAGGATGTGCAGCAGCTCGATCAGCGAGCCGCCGCCCGCCGGCGGCGGGTTGGAGGCGATGCGCCGCCCCCGGTAGCTTCCCCAGACCGGCGCCTTCTCGCGCACGCGGTAGGCGGCGAGATCCCCGGCGGTGATCAGGCCGCCGCGCGCCGCCATGTCCGCCACCATCTCGCGCGCGATGTCGCCGCGGTAGAAGGCTTCCGCACCGCCCTCGGCGATGCGCTCCAGGGTGCGCGCCATCTCCGGGTTGCGCAGCGTGTCGCCGGGGCGCTTCATCCGGCCATCGGCGTGGAAGTAGACCTGCCGCCCCGTCTCGCTGAAGCGCAGCTTGTCCGCCACGTTCACCTGGCCGTCGCCGCCATGGTCGAGCGCCCAGTAATAGTGCATGTAGGGCCGCACCATGACGCCCTGGTGCGCCTGGGCGATGGCGGGCGCCATCACCGCCCGCAGGGGCATGGTGCCGAAGCGCGAGAGCGCCTCCGTGTAGCCCGCCACATTGCCCGGCGTGCCGATGGCGCCGTAGCCGATGTCGTTGCGCTGGTCGTCGAGCAGGAAGACGAAGCCGTCGCGCGACTGGCCGATGAAGCGGCCCTCCCACATGTCCTCGGTCGCCGCCAGGGGCGCGCGGGCGAAGAACTCCAGCACCGTGTGCACCCCCTGCGCCGGCAGGCAGAGCTGCATGGCGCCGAAGCCCCCGATGCCGCACATCTGCGGGTCCACCACCCCCTGCGCGAAGGCGCAGGCGATGGCGGCATCCACCGCGTTGCCCCCCTGGCGGAGGATCTCCACCCCCGCCTCGGCCGCCTCCGGCTGGGCCGCCACCACCATGCCGCGCATCGCGTCTCTCCCTCCTGGTTCCGTCTCTTGGTCAGTCCGGCGTGATGCCGGAGGCCTGGATCACCGGCGCCCAGGCGGCCACCTCCTGGCGCACGAAGGCCTGCGCCTCGTCCAGGTAGAGGCGGCCCGCCGTCGTCGCCGTCTCGGCGAAGCGGCGCTGCACGTTGGCCGTGCCCTGGGCGTGGCGCACCGCCTCGGCCAGCTTCTCCAGCACCGGGCGCGGCGTGCCGGCGGGGGCGGCGAGGCCAGCCCAGCCATCGGCCACCACATCCGGGTAGCCCAGTTCGCGGAAGGTCGGCACCTCCGGGAAGTCGGGCGAGCGCTGCGGCGCCGAGGTGGCCAGCGGCCGCAGGGCGCCGGAGCGGAGATGCGCGCTGGTGGCCGTCAGGCTGTCGAGCACGCTCGGCACCACGCCGGCCATGACGTCGGTGATGGCCTGGGTGGAGCCGCGATAGGGCACATGCTCCAGCACCACGCCGGTGGCCCTGGCCAGCCGCAGCCCGAGCAGGTGCGCGACGCCGCCGACGCCGGAGGTGCCGTAATCCATCGGCTTCGCCCGCGCCGCCGCCAAATACTCCGCCAGGCTGCGGATGGGCAGGCGCGGATCGACGCAGAGCAAATAGGGCGTGCCCATCATGATGGCGACATGCGCGAAGGAGCGGTCCGCATCGTACTGGATGCGGTCGCGGTAGAGGGTCTGGCCGATGGCCAGGCCGCTGATGGTGGTGATGAGCAGCGTGTAGCCATCGGCCGCCGCGCGCGCCACATAGCCGGTGCCGAGGGTGGAGCCGGCGCCGCCCCGGTTCTCCAGCACGATGCTCTGGCCGAGCACACCCGTCATCTCCTGCGCGATGACGCGGGCGGCGATGTCGGTCGCGCCGCCAGCGCCGAAGGGCACGATCATGCGGATGGGCTGGGCCTGCGGCCAGGGCGCCGCCTGCGCCGCCTCCGGCCGCGCCGGGGGGCGGCCCAGCACC
>NZ_JBHSCH010000035.1:0-44665 GCF_042651065.1 Teichococcus aestuarii | reverse complement strand
CTCCAGCTGCGGCAGCAGGGCCGCGATGGCGGCCAGCGCCGGCTCGGCGGCGCCCAGCAGCACCGCCACCGCCAGCACCACCGCGATGGCGGCGGCGCCCGGCACCAGGGCGCGCAGATACAGCCCGTCCAGCGCCTCGACATCGGAGACGAGGCGGCCCAGCAGGTCGCCGGCGCCGCGCAGGCCGAGGCCGGCGGGCAGGCGCTCGGCCAGCCGGCGGAAGAACCAGATGCGGGTGTCGGCCAGGGCGCGGAAGGTGGCGGAATGGGTGACCAGCCGCTCCAGGTAGCGGGCGCCGGGGCGCAGCACCATCAGCGGCCGCAGCAGCAGCAGCGAGCCGATGGCGGCGCCGGTCAGCGCGCCGGTCCGCAGCCCCTCAGAGACGCCGCGCCCGGCGAAGGCCAGCAGCGCCACTCCCGCCAGCGCCGCCAGCACGGCCATGGCCACGCCGGCCAGCAGCCAGGCGCGGCGCGCCCGCCACAGGCCGAGCACACGGGTCAGGTCCTGCCGCATGGCGCTCATTCCCCGGCCATCCGGGAGAGGATGGCGCGGCCCTGCTCGAGTTCCAGTGCGCGGCTGAAGCGGGCGCGCAGCGCCGGCGAATGGGTGGCGATGATGGCGGTGCGCCCGGCGCAGAGGCGGCGCAGGCTGTCCAGCACCTGCGCCTCCGTGCCGGGGTCCAGATGCGCGGTGGGCTCGTCGAGCAGCACCAGCGGCGTGTTGCGCAGGAAGGCGCGGGCGATGGCCACGCGCTGCGCCTGCCCGCCGGAGAGGCCATAGCCCCCCTCGCCCACCAGCGTCTCCAGCCCCTCGGGCAGGGCCGTGGCGAATTCCGTGACATGCGCGGCGCGGGCGGCCGCCTCCACCTCGGCCGGCGTCGCCTCGGGGCGGGCGAGCAGGATGTTCTCGCGGATGCTGGCGCGGAACAGGTGCGCCTTCTGCCCGACATAGGCGGAGAGGCGGCGCAGCTCGGCCGGGCGCAGCGTGGTGGCGTCCCGCCCGTTCAGCGCGATGCGCCCGCCATCGGGGGCGCGGAAGCCCATCAGCAGCCGCAGCACGGAGGACTTGCCGGAGCCGGAGGGACCGGCCAGCACCAGCGCCTCGCCCGGCAGCACGCGGAAGGAGAGGTCGGTCAGGGCCGGGCCGCGTGCCGGGTCGTAGGTCAGGCCGACATGCTCGAAGGTGACCACCACGCTGGGCGGAATCTCCGCCAGTTGCAGCCCGTCCTCCTCATCCGGCCCGTCCAGCAGCGGGGCCAGGGCGGCGGCGGCGCCGTTGGCCGACATGCGCTCGTGATAGGCGGCGGAGAAGGCGCGCAGCGGCGCGAAGAAGCCCGGCACCATCAGCAGGCAGAACAGCGCCGCCTGCGGGTCCGGGTGGCCGCCCACCAGCAGGTTGCCGTGCCGCCAGGCGAGGCAGCCCAGCACCGCGGCGAAGATCACCTCCAGCACCAGCCCGGAGAGGAAGGCCACGCGCAGCACCCGCATGGTGCGGCGGCGCAACTCGTCGGCGGCGGCGCCGAGGGACTGCGCCTCGGCCTCCTGCCGGCGGAACAGCACCAGCTGCGGCAGGCCGCGCATGCGGTCGAGGAAGCGCCCCGAGAGCGCCTGCAGCGCGTCGAACTGCTGCCGGCTGGCCAGGGCGGCGCCGATGCCGGTCAGCGCCATGCCCACCGGCACCATGGCGCCGGCGGCGAACAGGATCACGCCGCTCAGCGGGTCCTCGGTGGCGACGGCGACGGCGATCAGCAGCGGCCCGGCGGCGGCCAGCGCCGCGGCGGGCAGCCAGCGGGAGAAATAGCCGTCCAGCGCCTCGATGCGGTCCACCACCAGGGCGGCGCGCTCGCCCACCGGGCGCTCATCGGCGGGGCCGGCGCGCAGCAGGCCGGCGCCGGCGCGGCGGCGCAGCCCGGCGCGGGCGCTGGCGCCGGCATCGGCCTGCGCGCGCTCCTGCGCCACGGTGAGGCCGGTGGCGAGCAGCGCCAGCGAGGCGGCGCCGGCCAGTTCGGCCCAGCCGCCATCGCCATGGCCGAGCAGCGCGGCCAGCACGGTGGCGATCAGCCAGGCCTGGGCGATGCCGCAGGCGATCGAGGCAAGGCCGAGCAGGATGGGTCGCGCCAGCCGCGCCCGGCCCGCACGGGCGGTCGCGGAGAGCAGGGCGCGGGCCCGGGCCGCCTCGGCCGGCGGGGGCTTGGACATGGCCGGGTTCTAGCGGTTTTCACGCGCAGGGGGAACCGCGCAGGCATGTGGCCTGCCCCTTGCTAAGCGGGGCTGTGTTTTGCTGTGCTTTTGCGGAGACGATTCCATGCTGCCCAGCCACGGCCGCTACGACTACCACCCCTGGCGCGGCCGCCCCGCCTATGCCTGGCCGGGAGAGAGGCGGCTGGCGGTGTATCTCGGCCTCAACCTGGAGCACTTCGCCTTCGGGCAGGGGCTGGGGGCGGAGCTGGCGCCCGGGCCCAATGGCGGCGGCGGCCCGCAGCCGGACGTGCTGAACTACGCCTGGCGGGACTATGGCAACCGCGTCGGCGCCTGGCGGATGCTGGACATGCTGGACGAGCTTTCGCTGCCCGCCACCGTGCTGCTGAACAGCGCGATGTATGACTACGCCCCCCAGCTCGTCGCCGCCCACCGCGCGCGGGGCGACGAGATCGCCGGCCATGGCCGCACCAACAGCGAGCGGCAGAACACCCTGGGCGAGGCCGCCGAGGCGCTGCTGATCGCGGACTCCACCGCCGCCATCGCCGCCGCCGAGGGAGCGCCGCCGCGCGGCTGGCTCTCCCCCTGGATCGCCGAGAGCGCCTTCACCCCGGACCTGCTGGCCGAGGCCGGCTACCGCTACACGCTGAACTGGTGCGCCGACGACCAGCCCATCTGGATGCGGACACGGGCGGGGCGGCTGCTCGCCATCCCCTACCCGCAGGAGGTGAACGACATCCCCGCCATCGTCGCCCGCAAGGACGGGGCGGAGCAGTTCGCGGCGATGATCGTGGCCGATTTCGAGGAAAGGCTGCGGCAGGTGGCGCGGGACGGGCAGCCGCAGGTGATGGGCATCGCGCTCCACCCCTACCTGGTCGGGCAGCCCTACCGGCTGCGGGCGCTGCGCGGGGCGCTGGAGCGGATCGTGGCGGAGCGGGACGAGGTCTGGATCACCACCGCCGGCGGCATCCTCGACCATGTGCTGACACTGCCCGAGGGGGTGGTGCCCTGAGGCGGCGCCGGGGGGGGGAAGCCCCTCCCCCGGCGCGGTTCCTCAGAAGTCGAGGTCAGCGTAGTGGACGGGCGGGTTCACGCCGCTCACCCGGTCGGCCAGCAGCGAGCGGAAGGCGGGGCGGGACTTCACCCGGGCATACCAGTCCTTGGCGCTCTCGTTCAGCGACCAGTCGAGGTCGCCGATATAGTCCAGCGTCGAGAGATGCGCGGCGGCGGCGAGGTCGGCCAGGGAGAGGGCGTTGCCGGCCAGCCAGAGCCGCGTCTCGGCCAGCCAGCCGAGATAGTCCAGATGCGGCTTGAGGTTGGCGTAGCCGGCGCGGATCGCCGCCGCATCCGGGTTGCCGCGGCCGAGCAGCCGCTTCATCTGCTTCTCGTAGAGCAGGTTCTCCGTCACCTCGCGGGCGAACTTGCCGTCGAACCAGGCGACGAGGCGGCGCACCTCCGCCCGCTCCCCCAGCGTGCGGCCGAGCAGCGGCAGGTCCGGATAGGCCTCGTCCAGATACTCGCAGATGGCGTAGCTGTCGGCCAGGACGAGGCCGTTCTCCTCCTCCAGCACCGGCACGGTGCAGGCCGGGTTCAGGTGCAGGAATTCCTCCCGCCGCTCCCAGACCCGCTCGACCCGCAGCTCGAACGGAATGCGCTTCTCACTCAGGACCAGACGCACTTTGCGCGCATAGGGGGAGAGAGGCAGATGGTAGAGGATTCGCATGCACCGCGCCGGAACTGGAAGGGGCGGCGCTTATCGCACGCCGCCCCCCCTGTCGCAAAGATGGTACTCACGAAATCGTGAGCGCGTAACCGGCCTTTCAGCCGCCGGTCACGCAATCTTGGCCATTATTCCGCCGCGATCGCCACGGCCTCCATCGGCTGCGGCAGGTAGCGGGCATATTCCTTCGGCACCACCTGCCAGAAATGGCCGCGCTCGCTGTCCCAGTCGTTCAGCAGCCGCGCCGCGTGGCGGGAGCCGGTCTCGGCCGCGTGGCGGGCGATGAGCGCCTGCAGCACCCCTTCCCAATGGGCCGAGCCGAGTCGGCGCCAGAGCAGCGTGTCCGGGTTCAGGCGCTGCTCGAAGGTGCCATCCGCGTCATAGACGAAGGCCTGGCCGCCGGTGAAGCCGGCGCCGAAATTGTCGCCCACGCTGCCGAGGATGACCACCACGCCACCGGTCATGTACTCGCAGCCATTGGCGCCGACGCCCTCGACCACCGCCGTGGCGCCGGAGTTGCGGACGGCGAAGCGCTCCCCCGCCTGGCCGGCGGCGAAGAACTCGCCCGCCGTCGCGCCATAGAGGCAGGTGTTGCCGACGATGGCGTTCTCGTTCCAGACCAGCGGCGAGGAGGGCGCCGGCCGCACCACGATGGTGCCGCCCGAGAGGCCCTTGCCCACATAGTCGTTGGCGTCGCCCAGCACCTCGAGCTTCAGCCCGCGCACGGCAAAGGCGCCGAGCGACTGCCCGGCCGAGCCGCGCAGCCGCACCGTCAGGTGCCCGGCCTGCAGCCCCTCCATGCCGAACTTGCGGACGATCTTGCTGCTGATCTTGGTGCCGATGGCGCGGTGCGTGTTGCGGATGTTGTAGGCGAGCTGCATCTTCTCGCCCCGCTCGAACAGCGCGGCGGCGTCGCGGATCATGTCGGCGTCCAGCGTCTCCGGCACCTCGTTGCGGCCCTCCAGCGTGCAGTGGCGCGCATAGGGGCCGGCATCGGCCTGCACCAGCAGCGGGTTGAGGTCGAGGTCGTCGAGGTCCTCGGCGCCGCGGCTGACCTGCTTCAGCAGGTCGGTGCGGCCGATCACCTCCTCCAGCCGGCGGAAGCCGAGCCCGGCCAGGATCTCGCGGATCTCCTCGGCGATGAAGGAGAACAGGTTGATGACCTTCTCCGGCGTGCCCTCGAACTTCTGCCGCAGCGCCTCGTCCTGGGTGCAGACGCCGACGGGGCAGGTGTTGGAGTGGCACTGCCGCACCATGATGCAGCCCATCGCCACCAGCGAGGCGGTGCCGATGCCGAATTCCTCGGCGCCCAGCATGGCGGCGATCACCACGTCGCGCCCCGTCTTGAGGCCGCCATCGGTGCGCAGCTTCACCCGGTGGCGCAGCCGGTTGAGCAGCAGCACCTGGTGCGTCTCGGACAGCCCCATCTCCCAGGGCAGCCCGGCATACTTGATGGAGGAGACCGGCGAGGCGCCGGTGCCGCCCGAATGGCCGGAAACCAGGATGGCATCCGCCTTGGCCTTGGCCACCCCCGCTGCGATGGTGCCGATGCCCGAGCGGGACACCAGCTTCACGCAGACCGTCGCCTCGGGGTTGATCTGCTTCAGGTCGTAAATGAGCTGCGCCAGATCCTCGATCGAGTAGATGTCATGGTGCGGCGGCGGGCTGATCAGGGTGACGCCCGGCGTGGCGTGGCGCAGCTTCGCGATGATGCCGGAGACCTTGAAGCCGGGCAGCTGCCCGCCCTCGCCGGGCTTGGCGCCCTGCGCCACCTTGATCTCGATCTCCTTGCAGTTGTTCAGGTACTCGGCGGTGACGCCGAAGCGGCCCGAGGCGATCTGCTTGATGGCGGAGTTGGCGTTGTCGCCATTGGCGCGCGGCCGGGCGCGGGCCGCGTCCTCGCCGCCCTCGCCGGAATCCGAGCGGGCGCCGATGCGGTTCATGGCGATGGAGAGCGTCTCATGCGCCTCGGGGCTCAGCGCGCCGAGCGAGATGCCGGGCGCGACGAGGCGCTTGCGGATCTCGGTGATGCTCTCCACCTCCTCGATGGCGATGGGCCTGCGCGTCTCGGCGCGGAAGTCGAGCAGGTCGCGCAGCGCCACGGGCGGCAGCTTGCGCACCGCGTCCGAGTAGCGCTTGAAGGTCTGGTAGCTGTCCGTCTCCACCGCGTGCTGCATCATGTGGATCAGGCTGCCCTCGAAGGCGTGCGCCTCGCCGCGGCGGCGCAGCTTGTAGAGGCCGCCCACCGAGAGCACCGGCGTGTCGCCCTGCCAGGCCTTGCCGTGCATCGCCAGCACCCGCCGGGCGATGCCCGAGAGGCCGATGCCCGAGATGCGGCTCTGCATGCCGGGGAAGAACTCGCCCACCAGCGCGCGGGAGAGGCCGATCGCCTCGAAGTTCATGCCGCCGCGATAGGAGGAGAGGACGGAGATGCCGATCTTGGACATGATCTTGAGCAGCCCCTTGTCCACCGCCTTGCGGTAGGAGGCCACGCAGTCCTTCAGCGACTTCTGCCCGAACAGGCCGCGGCGGTGCCGGTCGGCGATGCTCTCCTGCGCCAGGTAGGCGTTCACCGTGGTGGCGCCGGCGCCGATCAGAACCGCGAAGTAGTGCACGTCCATGCACTCGCCGGCCCGCACGTTCAGGCTGGTGAAGGTGCGGAGGGAGTGGCGCACCAGATGCGTGTGCACCGCGCCCACCGCCAGGATCATCGGGATGGCGGCGCGCTCGGGGCCCTGCTTCTCATCGGTGAGGATGACATGGGCGCAGCCGGAGCGGACCCCCTCCTCCGCCTCGCGGCGGATGCGCTCGAGCGCGCGGCGCAGCCCGGCCTCGCCCTCCGCCACGGGGAAGGTGCTGTCCACCTCGCAGGCGGTGTCGCCCATGTAGCCGCGCATCGCCGCGAACTCGGCGTTGGAGAGCACGGGGCTGTCCAGCATCAGCATGTCGCACTGGGTCGGGTCCTCGTCGAGGATGTTGCCCAGGTTGCCGAGGCGGGTCTTGATCGTCATCACCCGCGTCTCGCGCAGGCTGTCGATCGGCGGGTTGGTCACCTGCGCGAAGGTCTGCCGGAAGTAGTGGTGCAGGCCGCGATAGTGGTTGGAGAGCACGGCGATGGGCGTGTCGTCGCCCATCGAGCCGATCGCCTCGGCCGCCTCCTCCGCCATCGGGTGCAGGATGGTCTCGAGGTCCTCCAGCGTCACGCCCATGGCGAGCTGGCGGCGGCGCAGCGCCTCGCCGGAGAGCGCCGGCGCCTCGTCCACCTCGGCGCGCACGATGTCGTCGATGCGGGTGGTGCGGTTCACCCAGTCGCCGAAGGGGTGGCGGGCGGCGAGCAGGTCCTTCAGCGCGGTGTCGCCGTAGAAGCGCGCCTCGTCGAGATCGACGGCGATGCACTGGCCGGGACCGACGCGGCCCTTGGCGACGATCTCGCTCTCCGCCACCTTCACCATGCCGGTCTCGGAGCCGACGATCAGCAGCCGGTCGCTGGTGACGGTGTAGCGGATCGGGCGCAGCCCGTTGCGGTCGAGGCCGGCGATGGCCCAGCGTCCGTCGGTGGCGCACACCGCCGCCGGGCCATCCCACGGCTCCATCACCGCGTTGCAGTACATGAACAGGTCGCGGTGCGCCGCCGGCATGGTGGCGTTGCTGCCGATGCTCTCGGGGATCAGCATGGCCTTGGCCATCGGCGCGTCGCGCCCGCCGCGGACCAGCAGCTCGAAGACGTTGTCGAGCGTGGCGGTGTCGGAACCGCCCGCCTGCACCACCGGCTTGATGTCCTCCATGAAGGGGTCGAGCAGGCTGTGGGCGAGCCGCGTCTCGTGGCTCTTCATCCAGTTGATGTTGCCGTGGACGGTGTTGATCTCACCGTTGTGGGCCAGCATCCGGAAGGGCTGGGCGAGGCGCCAGGTGGGGAAGGTGTTGGTGCTGTAGCGCTGGTGGTAGATGGCGAAGCGGCTGACGAAGCGCTCGTCCAGCAGGTCGGGGTAGAAGTCGGTCAGGTTCTCGGCGAGGAACATGCCCTTGTAGATGATCGAGCGGGCGGAGAGGCTGCACAGGTACAGCTCCGGCACCTGGGCCAGCAGGGCCTGCTTCTCGATCCGGCGACGGATGACGTAGAGGTCGCGCTCCATCGTCGCAATGTCGCGCTGCTCCGGGTCGTAGATCAGGATCTGCTCGATCTCGGGCCGCGTCGCATTGGCCTTCTCGCCGATGCAGGAGACGTCGATCGGCACCTGGCGCCAGCCATAGATGCTGTAGCCGGCGTTGAGGATCTCGGTCTCGACGATCTGGCGGCAGCGCTCCTGCGCCGAGAGGTCGGTCTTGGGCAGGAAGACCTGGCCCACCGCGATGCGGCCCGGGCGCAGCCGGTCGCCGCCGCGCTCCACCACCTCGGCGAAGAAATCCTGCGGGATCTCGATATGGATGCCGGCGCCGTCGCCGGTCTTGCCGTCGGCGTCCACGGCGCCGCGGTGCCAGACGGCCTTCAGCGCGTCGATGCCGGCCTGCACCACGTCGCGCCGCGGCTTGCCGTCGAGCGCCGCGACGAGGCCGACGCCGCAGGCATCGTGCTCCATGACGTCCACATGCGCGCTGCCGGAGAGCAGCGCGGCGCTGCGGGCATAGGTCTCGGCGAAGGCCTCGCCGTTCTCGAACTGGGTCATGTCGCTCACTCCGCCGCCATCGCCGGCGCGCTCTTGGCCGCCACGTACTTCTCGATCTGGTCGGCCGCGTCGCGGCCGTCGCGGATGCCCCACACCACCAGGCTGGCGCCGCGCACGATGTCGCCGGCGGCGAAGACGCCCGGCAGGTTCGTCATCATGCTGCGGCGGTCCACCGTCAGCGTGCCCCAGCGGCTGACCGTCAGGCCGGGCTCGCCGAACAGGGTGGGCAGGTCCTCAGGGTCGAAGCCCAGCGCCTTGATGACGAGGTCGGCCGGCTCGGCGAAGGCGCTGCCGGGGATCGGCTCCACCTGCTGGCGGCCGGTGGCGTCGGGCAGGCCAAGATGCATCCGCACCGCGCGCACCGCCGAGACATGCCCCTCCCCCTCGAAACCCTCCGGCGCGCAGAGCCAGGCGAAGCGCACGCCCTCCTCCTCGGCGTTGTTCACCTCGCGCATGGAGCCGGGCATGTTCGCCTTGTCGCGGCGGTAGAGGCAGGTGACGCTCTCGGCGCCCTGGCGGATGGCGGTGCGGACGCAATCCATCGCCGTGTCGCCGCCGCCGATCACCACCACCTTCTTGCCGGCCGCGTTCAGCGCGCCGCTCTCGAAGTCCGGCACGGCATCGCCGAGGCCCTGGCGGTTGGAGGCGGTCAGGTAATCGAGGGCCGGGACGATGCCGCCCAAATTGGCGCCCGGCCCGCCGATGTCACGCGCCTTGTACACGCCGGTGGCGATCAGCACCGCGTCGTGCTTCGCGCGCAGCTCCGCCAGGGTGATGTCGCGGCCGATCTGGCAGTTCAGCACGAACTCGATGCCGCCCTCCGCGTACTGCGCGTGGCGGCGCAGCACGACCTCCTTCTCCAGCTTGAAGTTGGGGATGCCGTAGATCATCAGCCCGCCGACGCGGTCGTAGCGGTCATAGACCGTGACCTGCCAGCCGCGCCGCCGCAGCCGCTCGGCCGCCGCCAGCCCGGCCGGGCCGGCGCCGACGATGCCGACGGAATGCGCCACCTCGCGCGTGGGCGTCGGCGGCTTCACCCAGCCCTGCTCCCAGGCGGTGTCGGTGATGTACTTCTCCACCGCGCCGATGGTGACGCTGTCGAAGCCCTTCTCGATGACGCAGTTGCCCTCGCAGAGACGGTCCTGCGGGCAGACGCGGCCGCAGATCTCGGGGAAGGTGTTGGTGGCGGCGTTCACCTCGTAGGCTTCCTCCAGCCGCCCCTCGGCCGTCAGCTTCAGCCAGTCCGGGATGTGCTGGTTCAGCGGGCAGTGGATGGAGCAGAAGGGCACGCCGCACTGGCTGCAACGGCTGGCCTGGGCGCTGGCGCGCTCGGCGCTGAAGCGCTGGTAGATCTCGCCGAAATCCTGCCGTCGTGCCTCGGCCGAGCGCTTGTCCGGCGTCTGTTGCGAAAGGCGGACGAATTGCAGCATGCGCTCGGCCATGGGCACGGGTCCTTCGGCAGGCAGGTCGGACTAGGGACCGAGGGCGCTCGCCGCCACGGCGCAGGGGCGCCGGGCGGGGCTTTCACCCCGGCCGACGCAGCTTTGCCATAGTCAGGGACCATGCGCGAGTCCTATTCGCGCCGAAAAGTCAGCGATGCTTACCTTTAAAATAGCCCGGGTATCGGAAAAGGCCGGGTCACGAGAAACCGTTCCGACCAATAGGTCCGATTCGGTCAATCAGGAGGGGATGACCGACCGCCGCCCCCCGCCGGGCCGGAAGCGCGCCAGATAGCCCGGCACCACCGCCTCCATCGCCTGCGGCACGATACCGAGCGCCTCCAGCCCTTCGGCCCCGGGCGAGACGACATTGTCGCGGCGCAGCTGGGCGAGCTGGTCGCGCGTCAGCGGCGGGCTGGGCAGGAACTCGCCCAGCCGGGCCTGCAGCCGCACCAGCCCGTCCGGCAGGGCGACGAGGCGCTTCGGCCGGCCCGTCACCTCCAGCACATAGCCCATCAGCTCGCGGAAGCTCGCGACGCGCGGCCCGCCCAGCTCATAGGTGCGGCCCGCCGCCTCCGGCCGGCGCGTGGCGGCGAGGATGGCCTCCGCCACATCGCCCACATTGACGGGCTGGAACTTCGTGGCGCCGCAGACCACCGGCATGAAGGGCAGCAGCTGCGCCATATTGGCGAAGCGGTTGAAGAACTGGTCCTCGGGCCCGAAGATGATGGAGGGCCGCAGGATCACGGCGCGGGGGAAGGCCGTGCGCAGCGCCGCCTCGCCCGCCGCCTTGCTGCGGGCATAGGCGCTTTCGCTGTTCGGGTCGGCGCCGATGGCGGAAACATGCACCACATGCTCCACCCCCGCCGCCGCGGCGGCGCGGCCGATGCGGCCCGGCAGCTCGCCCTGCAGGCGCTGGAAGTCGCCGCGCCGCTTCTCGGCCAGGATGCCGATCAGGTTGACGACCAGCGTGGCCCCTTCCACCGCCCGCGCCAGCGCCGCGTCCGAGCGCAGATCCGTGGCCCAGGGCACCACCTGGGCCAGCCGGCCCTGCGTCATCATCGGCCGCACCGCCTCCGGGTTGCGGGTGATCACCCGCACCTCGTAATCCTGCCGCGCCAGGCGCGGAACTAGGTGCCGGCCGATGAAGCCCGCCCCGCCGAACACCACCGCAAGACGTCGTTTGGTCATGCCCTGAACTCCAGCTCGTCCTCTGCCTGGACGATATGGGGCGGCCCGGGCAGCGCCAAGCATGCGGTGCCGGCCACATTCTCGCCAAGCGTTCAGGCCGGCCGATGCGCTCGGGCTTTGACCCTCTCCCTCCCCCTCTCTATATGCAACGGCATCCGGGGCGTGGCCGCGCGACCCGCCCGACAGACTTGTAAGGTTTCCGATGACCCTGCCGCTGATGCCGAAGGCCACCGCTGTGTGGCTCATCGAGAAGACGTCCCTGAGCTTCGAGCAGATCGCCGACTTCGTCGGCATGCATCCGCTGGAAGTGCAGGCGATCGCCGATGGCGAGGTCGCGCAGGGCATCGTCGGCTACGACCCGGTGCAGAACAGCCAGCTGCGGCGCGAGGAGATCGCCCGCTGCGAGGCCGACCCGAATGCCCGGCTGCGGCTGATGGAGACCGCCAGCCCGGTGCCGAAGAGCCGCGGCAAGGGCGCGCGCTACACCCCCGTCTCCAAGCGCAACGACCGGCCGGACGCCATCGCCTTCCTGCTGCGCAACTTCCCGCAGCTCTCCGAGGCGCAGATCGGCAAGCTGCTCGGCACCACCAAGGATACCATCGCCAAGGTGCGCGACCGCACCCACTGGAACAGCGCCAACATCAAGCCGCGCGACCCGGTGATCCTCGGCCTGTGCAGCCAGTCCGACCTGAACGCGGCGGTGCTGGCCGCGGGCGGCAACCCGGCCGCGCCGGCGGCGCTGGGTGAGGACGAGGACGCCGCCTGATCCCCGGCGGCGGGCGGGGCCATGCCCCATCGCCGCCCTCCTGCCCCGCCCTCCTCGCCTGGCCCGGCCCTGCCGGGCCGGCTCCGCGCCTCAGGCGCGGCGGCGCGGCGGCGCCTTGTCCGCCTTCGGCGCGGGCGGCAGGTCTTCCTCCAGGATGGTCAGGTGGAGGGAATAGGAGATTTCCCCATCCTCGGTATCGCGATGCAGCGTGCCGATGACCTCGTCCTCCACCGCCACCTCGACGGACAGGCCGGGCCTGGCCGGGCGCAGGATGTTGATGCGCTCCGTGCCGAAGAGGCGACGCAGATAGGTCTGCACCCGCGTGATGTCCGAGGCTTCCATGCCGTGCAACGTGCTCCTTGTGGGGGTCGCGGGCTTATAGGCCCTGGTTGTCCCCTTTACCTAGGGCCCGGAACACGGATTGCGAGCCGAAGCGTCACGGAGCCGACATACGAAATGCCCCCGTGGCATCATGGCCACGGGGGCACCCTTTCGCCAAACGCCGTGGTCAGCGGCCGGCGCTCAGCCTGTGCATCTCTTCCTTGAGACGGAGTTTGGCCCTTTTCAGGCGCGAGAGCGCCCCCGGATCGGGCTGCGGGCGATTTCCCTCCTCGGCGATCTGCCGTTCGAGCGTGGCGTGACGCTCCTGCAGGCTGCGCAGGCGGGGCTGTTGCATCATCGGCGCGCTATCCTCCAGCCAGGGTTGACCCGGGAAGCCTGGAACCGGCGACGATCGGGCCGCCGGTGGGCCCCCGAGGCGTGGGCTTCGCTGTCCCGGTCTCTTCGCGACCCTGCCATGACCCTGGCAGCCCCGGCGACCGATAGACCATGCTGGGCGACCACGCCCGGACATGATATGGCGCTTTCCCACCCAGATGCGACTCAAACCGACAACCCATGAGGCTCATCCTGGCCGACCGTGAAAGCCTGCTCCGCCGCCTGCACGAGCTCCGCAGCGAGCATCGTGACCTGGACACCGTGATCGCGCGCCTGGAGACCTCCCTTCTGGACCAGCTTCAGCTCCAGCGGCTGAAGAAGCGCAAGCTCAAGCTGAAGGACGAGATCGCCTGGCTGGAAAGCCGGCTGGTGCCCGACATCATCGCCTGAGCCCCGCGCGCCTGGGGCGCGCCTCATCCGGCATCTTCAAGCCTGGCCGGAAGCGGTTGTGAACAAACCGCTTTGCCCTATCGCGCCCGATCCCGCTTCTGATATGATCCCGTAACGGGGCCACCGCCCCGACCAGCTTCGGGATGGGGGTCCCGGCCGCGATGACGAAAATCCGCACGATCCTGGCCGGCGCCCTGGCGCTGGCCGTCAGCTCGCCCGTGGCGGCGCAGACCTGCCTGCAGCCGGCGGAGCAGACCGCCTTCTCGGTGCGGGCGCTGCAGAGCCAGTTGATGGTGGTGGCGCTCTCCTGCGGGCAGCACGACCATTACAACGCCTTCGTGACCCGTAACCAGCGTGAGCTGGGCCAGGCCTACCGGCAGGTGGCGGCGCATTTCCGGCGCGTGCATGGCGCGGGCGGCCAGCGCCAGCTCGACCAGTTCATCACCACCCTGGCCAATGCCCAGTCGCAGGAAGGCATCCGCCAGGGCTCGCATTTCTGCCAGAACGCGGCGCCGCTCTTCCAGCAGGCGCTGGCGGCGAAGCCCGACCTGGCCGGGCTGGCGGCGCTCTCCAGCGGCCAGGCCGTGCCCAACCCCTACAGCCCGGCTGCCTGCCCGGTGCGCACGGCCCAGGCGCCGCGCCAGACCCAGGTCGCCGCCGCAACGCGCTGATTCCCGCCCGGGTATCGGAGACAGAAAAAGGCGCTGCCAGCCGGCAGCGCCTTTTTCATGCCTGGGCGCGGAAGCGCCAGGCGAACGAAAAAAGGGGCGCCTCGCGGCGCCCCCCTCTCGTTCCGTGCGGAACCGTTCTGCGGGATTAGCGCAGGACGATCTCGACGCGGCGGTTCTGCGGCTCGCGCACGCCGTCGGCCGTCGGGACCAGCGGGCGGCTCTCGCCGAACGCCTGGACCGTGATGGCGGAGCGGGCAACACCCAGGCGGACCAGCTCGGCGGCGACCGCGTCGGCGCGGCGCTGCGAGAGGCGCTGGTTGTACTGCGGCGAGCCCGAGCGGTCGGCGTGGCCGGCCACTTCGATGCGGGTCGCCTGCACGCGGCTGCTGTTCTGGGCGGCCTCGGCGATGATCTGGCGGGCGCGGTCCGTCAGGTCGGCGCGGTCGAAGTCGAAGAACACCAGGTAGGTGCGGGCCGGGGCCGGGGCAGCGGCGGGCGCGGGGGCCACGACCGGCACGGGCGCGGCCGGCACCGGCTGGTTGAAGGCGTAGCGCAGGCCGATGAAGGCGGAGTGGTTGTAGTTGTCCACCTCGACCTTGGTGCGGGTCGCGGCGCCGGTCACCGAGCGGGACACCGCGGTGAACTCGGGCTGCAGCGTGCCGAGGAAGCGGTACTCGGCGGTGATCGCCAGGCCGGGGACGGCGGCGATCGGGAAGGCGGCGCCGACGATGCCCTGGAAGGCGAAGGTGCCTTCCTCGTCGTCGATCGTCACGCTGTTCAGCGCGGCGTTGCCGGCGTTGCCGCGGCTACGGACGGTGTCGTAGTCGTGCCACACATAACCGGCGCCAGCGCCGATGTAGGGGACGATCGGCAGGCCCAGGTTGAAGTCGTACAGGGCGTTCGCCATCACGCCGTAGCTGCGGGCCGTGCCGCCGATGCCCGGCAGCGGGCCGGCATTGGTGGACAGCGACGAGACGTCGTTCTCGCGGTAGTTGCCCTCGATCTCGGCGCGGACGCCGTTGCCGAAGCCGTAGCCCAGGCTGACGACACCGCCGAAGCCGTTGTCGAACTCGCCGTCGAGCTTGCGCGAGGGGCCACGGGCCGTGCCCAGGACGCCGCCGCCGGAGACGGAAATGTCCGAATCCTGCAGGTAGTTATAGCCAGCGCCAGCGCCGACATACACGCCCGTGACAGGCTGCGCCTGAGCCGCGAGCGGCAGCGCCAGAACGGTCGCGGCCAGAAGCGCCTTCTTGAGGCTCATTAGAATTCTCCTCGATCCACCAGAGGCATGCTCGCTGCGCTCATCCGCGAAGGTCATCCCTCGAGTCCGGCGCCGCGTGTGACTTCAATTAGCACTACCTTCGCCGGTGTGCAGCACAGGCTCCGGAGTTTCCGCCACGCTGTGGCAGCGGCGCCACAGGCGGGGTGGGCATTTTGGTCACAGGTCCGAGAGCAGCGCCGCGTCTCCGGCCGTCTCAAGGCTTCCCAGGGGGAAAATCCGGTTCGCATGGCCCATTTTGCGGCCCTCGCGCGCCGCGGCCTTGCCGTAGAGATGCACGGAAATGTCGGGGCTGCCCTGCAACAGCGGCAGCTTCGCCATGCCCTCCGGGCCCACAAGGTTGCGCATCACCGCGTCCGAATGGCGGCGCGGGCTGCCCAGGGGCAGGCCGGCCACGGCGCGCATGTGCTGGTGGAACTGGCTGGCCTGGCAGGCATCCATCGTCCAGTGGCCGGAATTGTGCGGGCGCGGGGCGATCTCGTTGCCCAGCAGCCGGCCATCCGCCAGCAGGAAGAACTCCACCGCCAGCACGCCCACGAGTTCCAGCGCCGCCGCCACACGCGCCGCGTGCGCCCGGGCCGACTCGGCCACAGCCTGCGGGATGCGCGCCGGGGCGAAGGACAGGTCCAGGATGTGGTGGTGGTGGCGGTTCTCCACCGCGTCATAGACCGCCGTGGCGCCCTCCGCGCCGCGCGCGGCCACCGCCGAGATCTCCTGCGTGAAGGGCACGAAGGCTTCCAGGATCAGCGGCTTCGGCTCCAGCCGGGCGAAGGCGGCCGCGGCCTCCTCCGGCGCGCGGATCACCGCTTGGCCGCGCCCGTCATAGCCGAGGCGGGTGGTCTTCAGCACCGCCGGCAGGCCGATCTCGCCGATCGCCGCCTCCAGCTCCGTCAGGCTGTGCACGGCGCGCCAGGGCGCCACGGGCACGCCCGCCTCGCCGAAGAACGCCTTCTCCTGCAGCCGGTCCTGGCAGACGGCCAGCGCCTTGCGCCCGGGGCGGCAGGGCACCAGCGGCTCCAGGATCTCCAGCGTGCGGGCGGGGACGTTCTCGAACTCGAAGGTGACGACGTCGACGGCGGCGGCGAAGGCGGCCAGCGCCTGCGGGTCCTCGTAGCCGGCCACGGTGCGGGCGGCGGCCACCTGCATCCCCGGGCTGTCCGCTTCCGGCGCGTAGATGTGGCAGCGATAGCCCAGCTCGGCGGCGGCCAGGGCCGACATGCGGCCGAGCTGCCCGCCGCCCAGGATGCCGATGGTGCTGTTGGGCGGCAGCGGGAAGCCGGGCTTCGGGCTCATGCCGGCTCCTCCGCCACGGCGGCGGTCTGCTCGGCGCGGAAGGCGTCGAGCCGCGCGGCCAGGGCCTCGTCGGTGGTGGCCAGCATGGCGGCGGCCAGCAGCGCCGCGTTCACCGCCCCCGCCCGGCCGATGGCCAGCGTGCCCACCGGGATGCCGGCCGGCATCTGGACGATGGAGAGGAGGCTGTCCATGCCCTTCAGCGCGTGGCTCTCGACCGGCACGCCGAGCACCGGCAGGCGGGTCATCGCCGCCGCCATGCCGGGCAGGTGGGCGGCGCCGCCCGCGCCGGCGATGATGGCGCGCAGGCCCCGTCCGGCGGCGCCGGTGGCATAGTCATAGAGCCGCTGCGGCGTGCGATGGGCGGAGACCACCCGCGTCTCGTGCGCGATGCCGAGCCGGCCGAGCGTCTCCGCCGCGTGGCGCATCGTCTCCCAGTCCGAACGGCTGCCCATGATGATGCCGACCAGCGGCGCGGGAGGGGATTGGGTCACGGGAGGGGATCCTGCGGCAGTAGAGACCAGGCGCCGGGCTGTGCCGCGACAGGGCCGGAATGTCCACCGCAAAACGCGAATCCACCCCCCCCGGCCGGGCAGGCAGGACTGCCGCCCGGCCTGCCCTGCCCTTCCGCCGGCTCAGGCGGCGCGGCGGGGGCGGTTGAGGCGGGCCACCTCCGCCAGCCGGCGGTCGAGGAAGGCGAGCGTGGCCTGCCGCTCCGGGTCCGGGTCCTGCAGCCAGTAGGCCAGGGTGGCGGCATAGACGCCGGCCAGCGTCGCGCGTCGGGTATAGAAGGAGATGTCGGCCGAGGCGTCGCCGGCGGCGAGCCACATGGCGTCCACCGTGCGGGCGGTGGCGCGGGCGGCGGCGGGGGCGTTCCAGGGCAGCGCCAGCAGTGCCACGGCGCGGCGCACCGCCTCCTTGTGCGGCGCCTGCCGCTCCAGCCGCAGCGCGACCAGCGCCCGGATGCGCTGCGAGACCCGCAGGGACTCGATGCCCCGCGTGGCGGCCTCCTCGGCCATGCCGCGGTCGGCGAGGTCGGCCCAGGCTTCCACCATCCCCACCGGGCCGCGCGGGAACAGCCAGGCGGCGGCATCGGGGTTGCCGCCCGTGGCGGCGAGGCCGGCCCGCAGGGCGGCCCGGCTCCAGCCCAGCCGGGGCACATGCGGCAGCATGGCCCGCAGGGCCTCGTCGCGCTCGGCGCTGCGCTCCAGGCTCATCGGGCGGCCACTCCCTCGGCGCGGGCGGCGGCGCTGTGCTGCGCCACGGCGGCCCGGCTCAGCTCGTCGGTGAAGCCGAACAGGCCGAGGTCGCTCATGCGCATCGGGTAGAGCACGCCGTTCAGGTGGTCGTATTCGTGCTGCATCACGCGGGCGAGCAGGCCCTCCGCCTCGCCCTCCACCGAGTCGCCCTCGATGTCGAGGCCGCGGAAGGCGATGCGCGCGGCGCGCTCCACATTGCCGCGCAGGCCGGGGATGGAGAGGCAGCCCTCCCAGCCGCGCTGGTCCGGCGGCGTCAGCAGCTCGATCTCCGGGTTGATCAGCGCGGCCACGCTGTCGCCGTTGCGCCAGACAAAAATGCGTGACGGAACATGCACCTGCGGCGCCGCCAGGCCCAGGCCGCCGGCATCGAGCATGGTCTCGGCCATGTCCTGCACCAGCCGCCGCACCTCGGAGCTGGTTGGGTCGGCCACCGGCTCGGCGGCGCGGAGCAGCACAGGGTGGCCCATGCGGGCGATTTTCAGGATGGCCATGCGCGGTCTCCGTTGCGGGAGTCCTAGAATTGGGAGGCAGGGGCGCGGCGGGAAGGGCTTTCAATCTGCGCGCGGCCCGTGCTAAACGCCGCGGACCTTGCAGGAAGGCACGGGCGCGGTTGGCCCGTCGCTTCGTGCTTTTCGTTTTCACACAACCTGGTTTGCCCAGAGAGCTGACCAGGCCTGCTCATAGAGGATACCGCACAGCGTGCAGGTCGTCGTTCGGGACAACAATATCGATCAGGCCCTCAAGGCCCTCAAGAAGAAGCTGCAGCGCGAAGGCGTCTTCCGCGAGATGAAGCTGCGCCGCCACTACGAGAAGCCCTCCGAGCGCCGCGCCCGCGAGGCCGCCGAGGCCGTTCGCCGCGCCCGCAAGGTCGAGCGCAAGCGGCTGGAGCGCGAGGGCTTCTGAGCCCCCTGCCCTGGCGGGCGTCCCTCCCCTCGGGAGGACGGGCTGGCCAGGGACCGGTTTCAAGGCGGCATGCCCCGCGCATCCGCCGCCTTCCTGAACGGCGACAACCCGCCCGGCCCCTGGCCTGGCGGGTTTCGTCGTCTGGATGCAAATTTTTGTTGCGTCGTGTAACGGATGCTTTGCGGCGGTGCGCAACGGCCCTACCGTCCCGGTCCATGCAGTCACCGCGTTCGCTTTTCCCCCTGCTGGCGGGCGCGTTCAGCGCCGGGCTGGCAATTCTCTCCATGCCCGCGCCGCTCCATGCCCAGGCGCCGGCAGGGCCTCCCGCCATTCCCGTCGTGGTCAGCGCCGCCGAGCGCGGCCCGGTGCCGCTGGAGATCACCGCCAACGGCAATGTGGTGGCCGAGGCCACGGTCTCCGTCCGCAGCCGGGTGGACGGGCAGATCCAGAAGCTGCACGTGCAGGAAGGCCAGCGCGTCGAGCGGGGTCAGGTGCTGTTCACCCTTGATTCCCGCATGGCCCAGGCGCTGCTCGCCCAGCAGGAGGCGCAGCTGGCGCGCGACAAGGCGCTGGCGCTGCGCGCCCGCTCGGACGCCACGCGCTACACCGCGTTGCGCGGCGAGGGCTTCGCCGCCGCCCAGCGCTACGAGCAGGCGCAGGCCGACGCCGCCGCGGCCGAGGCCAATGTGAAGGCCGGCGAGGCGCTGATCTCGCAGACCCGGCTGACGCTGGACTACGCCACCATCCGCGCCGAGCTGGATGGCCGCCTCGGCGCCCTGCCCATCACCGAGGGCAACCTGGTGCGCGCGGGCGAGAGCACGCCGCTCGCCACCATCACCCAGACCGACCCGATCCAGGTGCAGTTCTCCGTGCCGGAGCGCTGGCTGCCCGAGATCAAGGAGGCGATGCGCCAGGGCGAGCCGCCCGTCACCGCCCACCCGCCGGGGGACCGCCACCCGCCGGTGCGCGGCAGCCTCGTCTTCGTCGACAGCCAGGTGGACACCACCTCCGGCACGGTGCAGCTCAAGGCCCGCTTCCCCAACCCCGACAACGCGCTGTGGCCGGGGCAGTACGTCAACGTGGTGCTGGTGCCGCGGGTGGAGCCGGACGCGCTGAGCGTGCCCGTGCAGGCCGTGCAGACCGGCAGCGAGGGCAGCCGCTACGTCTATGTGGTGGATGCCGAGAGCCGCGCCCGCCGCCGCGCCGTGACGATGCGCCGCGTGGTGGGCGGCCGCGCCGTGCTGGAGGCCGAGATCGCCGCCGGCGACAAGGTGGTGATCGAGGGCACGCAGCTCCTCTCCGACGGCGCCCGCGTGGCCGAGCGCCCCGGCCGCGCCACCCCGCCCCGCCCCCCGCAGAGCTGAAGGCCCCGCCGCGATGCACCTCTCCGAGCTTTGCATCCGCCGCCCGGTGATGACCGGGCTGCTGGCCGTGGCGGCGATCATCGCCGGCATCGTGGCCTATCTTCAGCTGCCCGTGGCGGCCGTGCCACGGGTCGATTTTCCCGTCATCTCGGTCAGCGCCAGCCTGCCCGGCGCCAGCCCGGAGACGATGGCCAACTCGGTGGCGCTGCCGCTGGAGCGCGAATTCTCCACCATCGCCGGCATCGACCAGATGTCCTCCACCAGCGGCCAGGGCACCACCCAGATCACGCTGCAATTCGTGCTCGGCCGCGACATCGACGCGGCGGCGCTCGACGTGCAGTCCGCCCTCTCCCGCGCCCAGCGGCGCCTGCCGGCGGAGATGACGACGCCGCCCAGCTTCCGCAAATCCAACCCGGCCGACGCGCCGGTGGTGCTGCTGAACCTGCGCGGCGGCGACGTGCCGCTCTACCGGCTGAACGAGGTGGCGGCGGTGCTGATCTCCCCCGCCCTCTCCCGCATCCCGGGCGTCGCGCAGGTCATCACCTATGGCGAGCAGAAATACGCCGTGCGGGTGCAGCTCGACCCGGACCGGGTGGCGGCGCTTGGCCTCGGCTTCGACGAGGCGCAGCGCGCCATCGCGGCGGCCAACTCCAACACCCCCGTCGGCACGCTGAACGGCCCGCGCCAGCAGCTCACGCTCCGCGCCAACGACCAGTTGCAGGACGCGCAGGAATTCGGCCGCCTCATCATCGGCGGCCGGCCCAACGCGCCGATCCGCGTGCAGGATGTGGCCACGGTGGTCGACGGGGTGGAGAACAACCGCATCGCCGCCTGGATGAACGGCACGCGCGGCCTGACGCTGGCCGTGCAGCGCCAGCCGGACGCCAACACGGTGGAGGTGGTCGATGGCGTGAAGGCGGCGCTGCCCGCCCTCCAGGCCGCACTGCCGCCGGGCGCCGAGATCACCGTGATGCTGGACCGCTCCGTCTCGATCCGCGACGCGGTGCACGACGTGCAGCACCACCTGATGATCGCCATCGGGCTGGTGGTGCTGGTCATCTTCCTGTTCCTGCGCAAGGTCAGCGCCACGCTGATCCCGGGCATCGCGGTGCCGATCTCGCTCGCCGGCACCTTCGGGCTGATGTACGCGCTGGGCTACGGCATCGACAACATCACCCTGCTCGGCCTGACGCTGGCCGTCGGGCTGGTGGTGGACGACGCCATCGTGATGCTGGAGGCCATCGTCCGGCACATGGAGGAGGGGATGCAGCCCTTCGCCGCCGCCATCCGCGGCGCGAAGGAGATCGGCTTCACCATCATCTCCATCACCCTCTCGCTGATCGCGGTGTTCATCCCGATCCTGCTGATGGGCGGCGTGGTGGGGCGGGTGTTCAACGCCTTCGCCGCCACGGTCTCGCTCGCCGTCATCGTCTCCTGCGTGGTCTCCCTGACGCTCACGCCGCTGATGGCCAGCCGCCTGCCCGCCCATGGCAAGCCCAGCCGCTTCGACGCCGCGCTGGAAAAGGGCTTCCAGGCGGTGGAGCGCGGCTATGGCTGGATGCTGGACAAATCGCTGCGCTTCCGCCCGCTGGTGTGGCTGACCTTCCTGGCCTCGATCGGCCTGTCCGTCTGGCTGGCGGTGAGCATCCCCAAGGGCTTCTTCCCCGTGGAGGATACCGGCCTGCTCAGCGTCGGCACCGAGGGGCCGCAGGATGCCTCCTTCGACGACATGGCGACCCGGCAGGAGCGCGTGGCCGAGATCATCCGCGCCCATCCCTCGGTGGAGCGGGTGAACTCGATCGTCGGCATCGGCGGCAACAGCCAGGCGCTGAACCAGGGGCGCATGTTCGTGCAGCTCAAGCCGCGCGCCGAGCGGGCGCCGATCGGCGCGCTGATCCAGGAGCTGCGCCGGCAGACAGGCGGCATCCCCGGCATGCGGGTCTACTTCAACCCGATCCAGAACCTGAACTTCGGCGCCCGCTCCTCCCGCACCCTCTACCAGTACACGCTGCAGGGGCTGCGCTCGGAGGAGCTGTACGACTGGTCCGAGCGCATGGCCACGGCGCTGCGCCGCCTGCCCGAGCTGCAGGACGTGAACACCGACCTGCAGATGGCCGCCCCCATCCTCTCGGTGAATGTGGACCGGGACCGCGCCGCGGCGCTCGGCGTCACGGTGGACCAGGTGCGGCAGGCGCTCTACTCGGCCTATGGCGCGCGGCAGATCAGCACCATCTTCGGCGCGTCCGACAGCTACTCGGTCATCCTGGAGGCGCTGCCGCGCGACCAGCAGGACGAGAGCGGCCTCTCCAAGATCTATCTCCGCAGCAGCAGCGGGCGGCTGGTGCCGCTGGCCGGCATCGCCCGCATCGAGCGGCGCGTGGGTCCGCTCACCGTGGCGCACCAGGGGCAGCTGCCCGCCGTCACCATCGGCTTCAACACGCCGCCGGGTGTGGCGCTGGGCCAGGCCACCCAGGCCATCGCCCAGGTGGAGCGGGAGCTGGGCCTGCCTCCCACCATCGTCACCGGCTATGCCGGCACGGCGCAGATCTTCCAGCAGGCGCTGGCGGGCCAGGGCATGCTGCTGCTGGCCGCCGTGCTCATCATGTACCTGGTGCTGGGCGTGCTCTACGAGTCGCTGGTGCACCCGCTCACCATCCTCTCCGGCCTGCCGCCGGCGGCGCTGGGGGCGCTGGCCACGCTGTGGTGGTTCGGGCTCGAGCTGTCCGTCATCGCGGTGATCGGCGTGCTGCTGCTGATCGGGCTGGTGAAGAAGAACGCCATCATGGTGGTGGACGTGGCGCTGGCCCGGCAGCGCGCCGGCGAGGACCCGCTGACCGCCGTGCGCGAGGCCAGCATCATCCGCTTCCGCCCGATCATGATGACGACTCTGGCAGCGGCGGCGGGCGCGCTGCCGATCGCCGCCGGCTGGGGCGCGGCGGCCGAGCTGCGCCAGCCGCTGGGCCTCGCCGTGGTGGGCGGCCTCGCCGTCTCGCAGGCGCTGACCCTGTTCGTGACGCCGGTGCTCTACCTCGCCTTCGAGGGGCTGGCGCGGCGCTTCAGTCGCGGCCCGGCCGGGGCGCACCAGCCGGCGGAATAGGGCCGCCGCATCCGCGGCGCCCGGCCGCGCGTTCACCCCCCGTGGCGGCCCGCCTCCCGGGCCGCGGAGCGGGAAAGGCGGCGGGATGATCCGGTGGATGGTGGCGGGGCTGCTCGGCGGCCTGGCCGGCGGCGTGGCGACGTCCGTGGCGATGAAGGGCGGCCGCCATGCCGGCCTGCTGCACGACACGCTGGACCGGCGCGGCGAGGACTGGCTGGACCGCATGGCCGGCGCCCGCGGGCGGCTGGGCGAGGCCGGCACGACGCTGCTGGAGCAATCCGGCCACGGCATGGCCTCGCTGGCCTTCGGCGCCGGCTACGGCGCCCTGCGCGCGCAGCTTCCGCACGGCTCCCCCGCCCTGCTCGGCGCCGCCTACGGGGCCGGGCTCTACGCGGTGGGCATCGCCGGCATCGCGCCGCGCCTCGGCATCACCGAGGGCGAGCGGCGGGCCGGCCCCGCCCTGGCGGCGCAGCGGCTCGGCATGCATGTGCTGTTCGGCCTGGCCACCGCGCTGGTTGCCGAAGCGGCGCATGCGCGCCTCAGCGCCTCCGGCCGCTGACGATCCCCTCCCCCGCGTCCCGGGGCAGGCTGACCGAGAGCGGCGCCGCCAGCAGGGTCAGCAGCGCGCCCACCAGGAAGGCCGCGGTGAAGTCCGGCATGGCGGCGGCGTCGCGCCCGGCGAAGGCCATGCTCACCTGCAACGAGGCGGAGGCCACCACCACGCCGAGCGCCAGCGGCAGCTGCTGCGCCGTGCTGTAGAGGCTGGTGGCGGCGGAGAGCTTCTCCTGCGGCACGTCGGCATAGGCCAGGGTGTTGAGGGTGGTGAAGTGCAGGCTGCGGAACAGCCCGCCCAGCAGCAGCACCACGAACACCGCCGCCATCGGCCAGCCGGGGCGGAAGGCGGCGCAGGCGGCGATGGTCAGCGCCGCGCAGACGGCGTTCCAGATCATCACGTTGCGGAAGCCGAAGCGGCGCAGCGCGAACTGCGCCATCGGCTTCATGGCGAAGGCGCCGAGGGCGGTGGCGAAGCTCACCATGCCGCTCTGCGCCGCGCTGGCGCCGAAGCCGAGCTGCAGCGTCAGCGGCACCAGGAAGGGCACGGCGCCGGCGCCGATGCGGAACACCAGCCCCGCCGTGTGCGGCGCGCGGAAGCTCGGGATGGCGAGCAGGCTGAAATCCAGCGCCGGGTTCGGCGTGCGCCGGCAGTGCCACACCGCCAGCGCCGAGAGCCCGAAGCCGGCGGCCAGCAGCACCTCCGGCACGCCGGGCGGCAGCAGGCCGCGGCCCAGCGTCTCGAAGGCGGCCATCAGCGCGGCGAGCGCCGTGCCCACCAGGGTCAGGCCGCGCAGGTCGGGCGGCGGCGGCAGGCTCGGCGGCAGGGCCGGGATGATGCGCCAGACCAGCAGCAGCCCCAGCATGCCGACGGGGATGTTGATCCAGAACACGGCGCGCCAGGAGATCAGGTCGGTGAGCAGCCCTCCCACCGGCGGCCCCAGCAGCGGCCCCAGCAGCCCCGGCATGGTCAGCCAGGTGGTGACGGAGAGCAGCTCCTCCTTGCGGATGCGGCGCAGCAGCAGCAGCCGCCCCACCGGCACCATCATGGCGCCGCCGAGGCCCTGCAGGGCGCGCGCCGCCACCATCTCGGCCAGGTTGTCCGCCAGGCCGCAGAAGGCGGAGGCCACGGTGAAGGTGGCGATGGCCGCCATGAACACCTGCTTGGCGCCGAACCGGTCCGCCACCCAGCCGCTGAGCGGGATGAACACCGTCAGCGCCACCAGATAGGTGGTGATGGCCACCCCCATGGTGACGGGCGGCTCGCCTAGCGAGCGCGCCATGGCCGGCAGGGCGGTGGCCACCACCGTGCCGTCGAGGTTCTGCATGAACAGGGCGCTGGCCACGATGGCGGCCATCACCCGCGGGTCGGGGATTTTCGATTCGGGAAGCTTCGTTTCGTCGGGCACGCGCCCAGGCTAGGACCGTCCCGCGCGAAGGGCCATGGGGGTTGGGGGCCGCCCTGCGCAGCCCTGCCCCCGCTCAGGCGGAGGCCGCCCTCTCCTGCGAGACGATGCGGGCCAGCGGCAGCCAGGCGGAGAGCAGCAGCCCCTCCTCCCGCCATTCGAACTGGTAACGGCCGCTGAGCTGGTTGCCCAGCGTCGCCTCGATCATCCGCAGGCCGAAGCCGGAGCGGGGCTCCTCCGGCCCGGCGGCGGGGCCGCCCTGCTCCTGCCAGCGCAGGCGCAGCATGCCCTGCGCCGCATCGGCCCGCCACTCCACCGTGATCCGCCCGCCGGGCTGCGAGAGCGCGCCGTGCTGCATGGCATTCGCTGTCAGCTCATGGATCATCAGGGAGATGGGCTGGGCGATCTCGGCCGCCAGCACCAGGCGCGGCCCGAGCAGGTCGATCCGCTCGGCCACCTTCGGGATGCCTCGGGCGGCGGCGCCGATCTCCTCCTCCAGCAGCGTGCCCAGCTCGATGCCCTTCCAGGCGGCCGCGGCCAGCCTGCTCTGGGCGCGGGCCAGCGCCGCCACCCGCCCCTCCAGCGACTGCACGAAGCCCGGCAGCGTGTCCGCCCGCGACAGGCGCAGCGTCGCCTGCACCACGGCCAGGGCGTTGCGGGCGCGGTGGTCCACCTCCTGCGCCAGGAGCCGCTGCCGCTCCGCCGCCGCGCGCATCTCGGTGACATCCTCGAAGGTGCACACGGCCAGCGCCGCGCCATCACCGGCGGACCGCACCGGCGCGGCATTGACCGACAGCCAGATCGTGACACCGTCGCCCCGCCGGTAGGAGAGGCTGGCATGCTGCACCGGCCTGCCCTTCAGCACCGCCTGAGCCAGAGGGTAGTCCTCGGCCCGCAGCGGCGTCCCGTCCGGGTACTGCCCCCCCAGGCGCACATAGTCGGCCACGCTGTCCGCCACGACGATGGGATGACGCAGCATCTCGGTGGCGCAGGCATTCTGGAAGATCACCCGCCCCGAGGGCCGCTCGGCCAGGGCCACGCCTATCGGCATCTGCTCCAGCACCGCGCGCATCCGGGCCTCGCTGTCGCTCAGCTCCTGCTCGCGCTGGCGCAGCGAGCGGTGCAGCGCGCCCAGCGCCCCATGCAGCGCCGCCACCTCGGACAGGCGGCCGGGCGCGGGCAGCACGGCCTCGGGCTGCTCGCGCAGCCGCAGCGCCGCCTGGGACAGCCGCTCCAGCGGCCGGGCGATGCGCCCCGCCACCACCCAGCCCACCGCCGCCGCAAGCTGCGCCGCCAGGAAGCCGATGGCGAGCAGCCGCCAGCGCAGCGCCTCGGCCGGGGCGAAGGCATCCGTGGCCTCGTGCATGACGAGCACGGACCAGCCGAGGCTGCCCACATGGCGATGCCCGTCGAGCGGGGCGAAGCCGACGAGCCGCGCACCCTCCCTCCGCTCGATGACGTGGCTACCCGGGCCCTTCTGCAATTGCTGCCGGATCTCCTCCGGCAGCAGCGGCGCCTGCCGCCGCCCGGGGCCGCGGGGGCCGATCACCACCCTGCCCTGCGAATCCAGCACCAGCGCCCGCACGCCGGGGTGCCGCTGCAACAGCGGCTGGATCACGCTGCGCTCGATTCCCTCCACCCAGTCGACCGAGAGATGCGCCGCCAGGACGCCTTTCAGCCTTCCCGCCTCATCCAGGATCGGAGTCGCCAGGTCCAGGACACGCGGCGGCTCATCGTCGGAGCGCTGCATGTAGGGCGCCATCAGCTGCGCCTCATGCACATCGCCCAGGAAGGTGCTGTGGCGGCCCTGCTGGAAGTAGACGCGCTGCGAGACGTCGAGCCCCTCCAGCAGCCCCCGGTCCGTCGCCAGGATCTGCCCGTCGGGCCCGATCTGCAGCAGGATGGCGTAGTAGGGGTAGGTCTCCTGCAGCCGCCGCAACAGGGCGCGCCGGGCCGGCAGGCCGTACCCCGGGTTCCGCAGCGTCTCGGAAACCGCCGCGATCTCGAGATCCCGCATGCGCTCGAACAGGCCACGGTCCAGCAGGTCCGCCACCCGCTCGGCGGCGGCGGCGAGTTCCGCGCCCGCATCCTGGCGGAGCTGGGCGTAGACCCCCTGCGAGGCCACCAGCGCGGTAGTGCCGGCCGCCAGCAGCCCGATCAGCCCGAAGGCCATCGCCAGCAGGCTGCGCAGGCCGATGGATCTCGGCCCTGCCGGGGCGGGGCTGGCAGGGTGCTCCTCCGCGCCGTGCCGTCCGTCTCGCCCTGCCTTCATCACGCCTTGATCCCGGTCCGGTTGCCGCCCTGGCCGGCGGACGGCCAGAACCGGGACCGCGCGCCTTCAGAACTGGAAGTAAACGAATTCCTTGACGTCCGCCATCAGTGCCAGGGCGAGGAGGAAGGCGCCGGCCGTGGCGCAGGCGGAGACCAGGCGCGGGCGGAAGTGCAGGCGCGGCCAGCGGCGCGGCTCGTCGATCTCGGCGGCGCGGCCGTCCACGATCTGCTGCGAGTTCGGCGCGAGGGCGATGATCAGCAGCGCCAGGCCCAGCATGCCGAGGCTGATGGCCCAGCTCAGCGTGGCCATGCCGCCGATCGCGCCGGCCAGCGCGCCGGGGCCGCGCAGGGCGGTGGCCAGCAGCAGCGCCGTCTCCGGCTGGGCGAAGCCGTTCAGCCCCGCCATGCCGCCCAGCACCGCCAGCGCCGAGCCGAGGCTGGGCGCGGCGAAGAACACCCAGGCCACCACCACCGCCAGCAGCGTCAGCACCCGGGCCGGGGCGGCGCCGAGTCCGAGGCTGCGGCCCTCGGCCCGGGCACGTGCCGCGGCGCCGCTCCAGGCATGGTTGACCAGCAGGTAGAAGCCGTGCAGCCCGCCCCAGATGACGAAGGTCCAGCCGGCGCCGTGCCACAGCCCGCCGAGCAGCATGGTGGCCATCAGGTTCATGTGCCGGCGGGAGGCGCCGCGGCGGTTGCCGCCGAGCGGGATGTAGACGTAGTCGCGCAGGAAGCGCGACAGGGTCATGTGCCAGCGGCGCCAGAAATCGATGATCGAGACGGCCTTGTAGGGGGAGTTGAAATTGTAGGGGAAGCGGATGCCGAACATCCGCGCCAGGCCGACCGCCATGTCCGAATAGGCGGAGAAATCGTAGTAGAGGCCGACCGAGAAGGCGGTGGCGGCGGTCCAGGACTCCACCAGGCCAGGCGCGGCCCCCTCCAGCGCCGCCCCGGCGAAGACCGGCGTGGCCAGCGCCCCCACCGGGTCGGCGATCAGCAGCTTCTTCATCAGGCCGATGGCGAAGAAGGCCAGCCCCGCCGCCACGTCCGGCGCGCGGAAGCGGAAATTCTCCCGCTGCTGGAATTGCGGGATCAGCTCGTGGTGGTGGACGATCGGCCCGGCGATCAGGTGCGGGAAGAAGGAGACGAACAGCACGTAGTCGAGGAAGCTGTAGCGCTCCGCCCGGCCGCGCCCGCAATCGACCAGATAGGCGATCTGCAGGAAGGTGTAAAAGGAGATGGCCAGCGGCAGCACCACGCCGCCGACGGCGAACTCGATGCCGGTGAGGGCCGTGACGTTCTCGGCCACGAAGGTGGCGTATTTGTACCAGCCAAGCAGCGCGACATTGGCCGCGACGCCGCCCGCCACCAGCGCGCGCGCGCGCCCCGGCGCCCCTTCCCGCGCCGAGAGGATGGCGTTGCCCAGGGTGAAGTTGGCCAGCATGGAGAGCAGCAGCAGGCCGAGATAGAGCCAGCTCCACCAGCCGTAGAACACCAGCGAGGCGGCAACGAGCCAGAGCCGCGCCGCCCGGGTGCTGTGCAGCCGGCCGAGCAGGAAGAAGCCCAGCATGGTGATGGGCAGGAAGGCCAGCACGAAGACATGCGAGTTGAACAGCATGGGCGCCTCAGCTCCCGGCCTGCGGCGCGGGGGCGCCCTGGTGGGGAGAAGCGGCCATGGCGCGCAGGATCAGCGCGGTGAAGGCGGTGTGGTGCGGGTAGCGCAGGTGCACCGGGTCGGCGAAGTGCTCATCCGTCCAGCGCAGCCCGCGGCCATCGACCAGCAGCGTGTCGGGCTGGCGCAGCGTCTCGCGCATGCGGCGCATCCAGGTCTCGATCAGCCGGCCATCGGGGTCGAAGCTGTCGCGCCATTCCGGCATCACCGGCAGGGTGGCCAGAACCAGCCGCGCGCCGTGCGACGCCACCACCCGCTCCAGCTCCGCCAGGCCGGCGTAGCAGGCCTCGTCGAAGGCGGGGGCGGGGCGCCAGGAATGCGGGTTGCGCAGGATGCTGGAGCCCAGCCCGTCCTCCGCCACCGCCTCGGGGCTGAGCGGCGCGCCATCGACAGCGCCGGCGGCGGCGCGGGCCAGGTAGAGCGGCCGGAAGCCGGTGACATAGGGCAGCCAGGACGGCACCAGGCCGGAGAGGTAGGCATCGCCCAGGGCGGTGTCGAAGAAGGCGGTGGCCTCGGCGGGGCAGGATTCGAAGTCGCGCGGGGCCAGCACCACCATCACCGTCCGCACCTGGGGCGCCCGGTCCAGCAGGAAGCTGGCCAGGAAGGCGGTCTGGTCGATGTGCAGATAGCAGGGTGCGGCGTTGTAGACGCGCTCATCCCCCAGCTGCCTGGCGATCAGCGGCATGTCGAGGTTGCGCCAGGTGGCGGAGGAGCCGAGGGCGAGCAGGACGCGGTCCTCCAGCGCCACGTCGCGCAGCGCGGCGAGCTTCTCGTCGATGCACCAGGTGGCGGTCAGCGGCGGGTCCGGCAGCCGGCCGATCCGGGCGAGAGCCATGTGCCCGCCGGCCAGCACGCCGGCCCCGGCCAGGATCAGCGCCAGGACCGTGAGCAGGAAGCGGCGCGCGGCACGGCGCTCCGAGGGGTCCGTCCCGCCGTCCCGCGGGGGTGGGGGATGTGGCGCCGAGATGCCCGCGGCGGGTGCCGGCGAGGGCGCGGCGGTACGATGCGGCGAGGAATCGGGGGCACCCGTCGGGGCACGGGGGATCTCGTTCGACAATGCGGCCATTCCTCATCGCGCGCGGCCTGCGCAGGCAGGCCCCGTGGGGGAATTCAGGTCGGAAGAATCGGGAGTGCTGTCAGGCCGGATGGCCTGGCGGATGCCCTGGTCTGCGCGGCACGGCACATCGGACGCTTCCGGCCGGGCAGGAACTGCCCCGGAGACGCACGCGACGGCGGGCCTGGCACCACGGGCCAGTCCGGAAGATTATGGCGGCGTGATCGTCATGATCGCGCCGTGCGGGAAGCACGAACTCCTCATGACTTTTCCTTAACAGACACTCCACTTCCGGTTCAAACCCCGTGATGCCTCGCGGCGCCTCCACGGGTGTTCAGAAATACGAGAGCGTCTCAATATTTGGTCGTCCGTCGGATCTGCCGCATCATCGCTCAAGAAGAAAGAGGCGGAGGGCGAGGCAGAAAAACCAGCGAAAACCCTTTATCTTCATTGTCTTGTCAAACCCACAGGGAGGAATCCCGGGCGTCCCGCAAAACGCGCAAAGCCTCAACCAGAAAGGAAATTAAAATAATAACGCCCCCGTGAGGTTCTCGTTTGCCGGTCGAGAGGAGGTGCAGAGAACGTGCCTTATTCTACTTTACGTTTCCTCTTAATTGTGACCTTGCACACCCCAGTATCCTCGTTCTGTTCCCTCCTATTGACTTGACCGGCTCTCGCGCTGTGCGAGGTTCCACGGCATGTCACCCCGCCTCAACACTTCCCCCGAGAGGGCGGATCTCGCTCAGGGCGATCGGGCGCAGCCTTTCCTGCGCATGCCAGCCGGGCAAGGCCCGGCCCCCGGCCTGGCCCGGCCCGGCCCGGCGGCAGCACCTCCCCCGCCCAGCCCCTCCCCACGCCCCCTGGGCCGCACCCCGGCTCCGGCGAAGGAAACAGCGAGATCCGGAACCCCGGATGCGCCGGATGAGGCCCGGATCGCCCTGCTGCAGGATGCGCGCGCCTATCTGGAGCGGCCTGGCCTGCGTGAGGCCTTCCGGCAGTTCGTCCGCACCGCCGCCGACCTTGCCAAGGCCGGGCTGGTGTTCGAGGTCGTGACGCGGCCGGATGCCGGCGGCAGTGCCTTCCGGCATCTGCCCCGCCACCTGACCATCACAACGCGCCCTGAGCCTGGCCTCGGCGAGGATGAGAGCACCGTCCTGCTCATGGGCGTCGGCTTCTGGGAATTCCTGCCCGGCCGCTTCCAGGGCAGCGAGCGGGTGCTGGATGCCACGCGCCTGGCGATGGATGTCGGCTCCTTCCGCTTCGTCGAGAACACGCCCTCCGGCGATGCGGAGATCGTCGGGCATGAGGATGGCCGGCCGCTGGCCCAGTACCTGCGCATCGACATCAGCGGCGAAGGGCTGGAGAAATCCATCGCGGTGAGCAACACGGCGCTGGGCGGCGCCTTCGTGGCGGCATACCGGAACTATCTGGAGGTGCTGGCGGAGCGGCCCTACCGCAGCCTGCACCCGTATCGTCAGCTCAGCGCCCCCGCCACACCGCCGCCCCCGCCGCCGCGCAACCAGAGAGCGCGGATCGTGCGTCGTGCGGCGGGCCCGCTGGCGAGCGCCCCGGCGCTTCCGGCCGCAGGCTCCCCGGCGCGCGCCCGGCGCCAGGGCGGGCTGAAATGGGCCTGGCTCGGGGTCATCCCGGCCCTGGGTGGCGCCTGGCTGCTGGTGAATCTGCTGGTGGCGCCGCAGCAGCAGACGGCGGAAGCCCCAGCGCGGGTGGCCGAGCCCCAGCGCGCCGCGCCCCCCGCCCCGGCTTCCGCGCCACCGGCCGCCAGCGCGGCTCCATCGGCCGCCGCGCCACCCTCCGGCGCCGTGCCCGCGGCCCCGCTGGCGCTGGAGCCGGTGCCGACCATCGATCTGCCCCCACCCCTGCCGCTGCCGCCCCCGGCCGCGCCGGAACCGCCGGCGGCCACGGCTCCCGCGGCGCCAGCGCCCGCCATGGGCCGGGTTGCACGGGTGCGGATGGATGCGAATGTCCGCGCGGCACCCTCCGGATCGGCGCCGGTGGTGCGCACCGTGCAGACGGGCGCCGAGGTCCGGATCGCCGGCGAGGAATATGGCTGGCAGCACGTCTTCCTGCCGAACGGAACGGAGCTGGGCTGGATCTACGGCAATCTGCTCGACTGAAGCGGCACGGGCCGGGGCGAGCGACGGAGCGTGGCCCTGGCCGGGCGCGCTCCGGTCCGGCGGTGGGCGGCCCGGCGGCCTTGATCACAGAAAACGGTAGAAGAAGCCCCCGCAAGTACTGAGAAAACCACAGGGCCTCTCCCGACTCCGTGAATTCATTTTTTCCTTTCCAAGATGTGGCTACGCACAAAAATTTGGCCGCTCCTCGCGAAGACTTTCCCTTGTAAGAAAGCGTAACGCAATCGCATCAACATTAGGTGTTAAGCGTGAACGGAGCATGTGCGTTACCCGAAAGCGCGCATAGGATGAATTCGCATCCTTTCCCCCCCCCATAGGCGTCCCGAACATGATCGACATGGAGCATCCTCAGACTCTGGCGCATCTGCGCATCCAGGCAGCGCAGGCGCTGCTGTTGGACGCCCTGCAGGAGCGCCCCGCGCCCAGCCGGTCCACCATCCTCGAGGCGCTGATGGAAGTGGACGCGGCCGAGCGGCTGATGTCCCTCGGCTGCGCGCCGGTCGAGGAAGACATCGAGATGGACGAGGAGAACGACGACAGCCGCCTGCTGCGCCTGGTGCAGCCGGCTGAATAAGGGGCCGAGTTAGGGGAGGCCGAACCCCGCCCGCCCGCCGCTCCCACTCAGCGGCAGGCGGAAGGGTTCAGCCAGCCCGCCGCCGTGCCGGCCTCGTCCCGCACGGCGGCCGCGCCCCCGCAGAGGGGGCGCAGCGTGAAGCGCCGCTCCCCCTCGCCCGGCAGCGGCGGCGCCGCCCCCACCGGGCGGTCGCTCTCCACCCGCGCGGGCCGCCCCGCCGGGCCCAGCTCCGCCACACATTCCCGCCGCTCGCCATCCGGCCGCTCCAGCCGCACCAGCGCCCTGCCATGGTTCATCGGCAGCGCCGCCGTTGCCGCGCTCCCGGGCGCCGCCTGCAGGCAGGCCACCAGGGCCGGCGCCATCTGCGGAAGGCGGGCGAAGCCGCCCTCCCCCTCCTGCGCCAGGGCGGGCATGGCGCCCGCGATCAACAGTGCGAATCCAAGGCGGCAGAGGGCGGCGGGCATGGCTCAGTGGATCTCCTTCGATCGCGCCAGCGCCTCCCGCAGCTTCGCCACGGAGAAGTCGCCGGACTTGCACAGGTCGAGGATCACCTTCTCTCGCCGTGCCCCCAGCTCGATGGCGGGCAGGATCTGGCGCACCGCCTCGTGCGGGATGACCACCGCGCCGTGCCGGTCGGCATGCACCACGGCGTCATGCACGCAGGCCATGCCATGCACCGACACGTCCTGGCCATAGGCCACCATGTGGACATAGGCATGGCTCGGGTTCACCACCCCGCCGAGAATCTGGAACTCCGGCGCCAGCGCGTCGATGTCGCGGAAGGAGCCGTTGGTGACGCAGCCTTGCGCGCCCAGCGCCTTGTGCACGGCGGAATGCACCTCGCCCCAGAAGGCGCCGTAGCCCGGCGTGTCGTCCAGGTCCTGCAGCACCACGATGGTCGGCATCGCCGCCTCGGCGACGTATTCGTACCAGCCCGTGCGCACGGCGTGGTCCACCTCCGCCGGACGGCCGGAGGGGGCGGCGGCGCGAATCGTGCCGGTGCGCGCCAGGCCGCAGACCGGCCGCAGCGTCACATCGGCCGCCACCAGCGGCCGCACCGTGTAGCCATGGCCGCGCCGCTGCGGCGCCACCAGCTCCAGCGCGTTGCAGATGGTGGGGGTGTCCCAGGCCCGCAGCGCCTCGAGATCGGCGGCGGTGAAGGGGTATCCGGCCATGTGTTTCCTCCCTGGCTCTGCGGGAAGCTTCGCCCCGTGCAGGCCCCGGGTCAAACCCGCGGCGGCCGAATTCCGGCCCGTGGCTTGGCGCCCCGGGGCCCGAGAGAGTAGCGTGGCGGGCGCACGCAACCCCGCCTTTCCATCCACCGCCTTTCCACCACCTGGAGCAGCATGGACGCCAGCCGGCCGGCCGCCACGCCACCCTCGTCAGCCGGCTCCGCGCCGCAACCCGCCGCTCCGCAGCCGCAATGGGCGGTGCGTGGCGGCGCGGCCGGGCCCGACCGCCTGTCGATCTGGTTCGGCCGCATCGGCGCGCGCGCCATGGTGATCGCCGCCCTGGTGCTGGCCGTCGTGCTGCTGCTCAGCGGCACCGCCCTGTTCACCAGCCGGCACCAGGCCGCCCTGATCGAGCAGATCGGCGTGCGTGACCGGCAGGCCGATGCGGCGGTGGACGCCCTCTCGCACGACGTGGCCGATTTCTCCGCCCGCTTCGCCGGCGTGCTGGCCGGCATGCTGCGCCCCCGCGAGGCGGCGCCACGCGTCGAGGAGGGCAGCGCGGCCGTCCTGCAAAGCTTCGCCCGCGTCGATGCGCTGCTGCGGCAGGAGCTGGACCCCGCCCTGCTGGGCGGCGGCCGCGACATGGCCGCCCGCCTGCCGGCGCTGGTGGCGCGCATCCGCGCCGCCCTGCTCGGCCCGTCCGGCGAGCCGCTCGGCCCGCTGCACGAGGAATGGCTGGACCACATGACAACCTATGGCCGCGTCGCCCAGGCCGCCCGCGCGCTGGTGCAGGAACGCGGGGCGCGCAGCGTGGAGGAGGCGCAGGCGCTGGCGGCGCAGGCCCGGCGCATCGTGCTGGCCGTGGCCATCGCCGGGCTGGCCGTCAGCTTGCTGGTGCTGGTGGTGCTGGTGCGGCTGATCGCCCGCCCCGTCACCCGCATCGCCGCCGCGATGGACGCGCTCTCGCACGGCCAGCTGGAGGCCGAGGTGCCCGAGACCGGCCGTGCCGACCAGCTCGGCGACATGGCCCGCGCCGTGCTGGTGTTCAAGGACAGCCTGCTGGCGACGCGGCGGCTGACCGAGCAGGCGGCGGAGAATGCGCGCCGCACCGCCATCGCCACCACCCAGGCCTCGGACGCCATCGGCCAGGTGAGCGACGGCGCGCTGACCCAGCTCACCGAGCTGCGCCAGGTGGGCGAGGCGCTCTCCCAGACGCGGGAGGCGATCGGCGAGGTGGCGCGCACCACCGCCCTCTCCAACGACCGGGCGCAGGACGCGCAGGCGCTGCTCGCCGCCAACCTGGCCAAGGTGCGCAGCCTGATCGGGCTGGTGGACGCGGTGGGCGACGACACCGAGCGGGTGACGCGCATCGCCGCCACCATCGCCAAGATCGCGACGCAGACCAACATCCTGGCGATCAACGCCGCGATCGAGGCGGCGCGCGCCGGCGAGCATGGCCGCGGCCTCGCCGTGGTGGCCGAGGAGGTGCGGGCGCTGGCCGCCAGCACCGAGCAGATGGCGCAGGAGATCGCCGATGTCGTGCGCGTCGCCGGCCGGCGCACGCGCGAGGGCAGCGGCACCGCCGCCGCGGTGGGCGAGGACATGGACACGCTGGAGCGCTTCGTGGCGGAGAGCGCCCGCCTCTCCGGCGTCATCGCCGTGGCGATGGAGCAGCAGCAGGCGACGGTGGTCGAGATCAATGCCCGCGTCGACACGCTGGCGCGCATCGGCCAGTCCAACGCCACGGCGGCGGAGGAGATCACCGTGACCATGATCGACCTGGCGAAGCTCGCCTCGGAGACGCGCAGCGTGGTGGAGAGCATGGCGGGGCGCGGCGCATGAGCGGCGAGGCGGGAGGCGCCGCCGGCGTGGCGCTGCTGGTGGTCGATGACAGCCCGTTCAACCGGCTGATGCTGCAGCGCCGGCTGCAGGCGCTGGGCTACCTCAACGTCACCATGGCCGAGGACGGCACGCAGGGGCTCGCCGCCATCGCCGCGCAGCGCTTCGACGTGGTGCTGCTCGACCTCGAGATGCCCAATCTCGACGGCATCGGCGTGCTGGAGCGGCTGCATGCCGGGCGCGGGACGGCGCCGCCCGTCATCGTCATCTCGGCGCTGACTGAGATGGACAAGATCGTCCGCTGCATCGAGCTGGGTGCCGAGGATTTCCTGCCGAAATCCTTCGACCCGCCGCTGCTGCGCGCCCGCCTCGGCGCGGTGCTGGAGAAGAAGCGGCTGCGCGGCCTCGCCGAGCAGCGCCTGGCCCTGCTGGAGGCGGAGCTGGAGAGCGCCCGCGCCGCCCAGCTCTCCCTGGTGCCGCGCGACTTCGCCGCCATCGCGCCCCCCGGCCTCGACCTCTGGGCGGCGATGGTGCCGGCGCGGCAGGTGGGCGGCGACCTGTACGACGCCTTCCGCCTGCCCTCCGGCGCCCTGCTGGTGACGGTGGGCGACGTGGCCGGCAAGGGCGCGCCGGCCGGCCTGACCATGGCGCGCAGCCTCGGGCTGATCCGCGCCACCGCGCTGCTGCTCTCGGCCGGCGGCGCGCTGCCCGACCCCGCCGCCATCGTCGCCTGCGCCAATGACGACCTGGCGCGCGGCAATGAGGACCAGACCTTCGTCACCCTTGTGCTCGCCATCATCGACCCGGCCAGCGGCGCGGGCCGGCTGTGCCTGGCCGGGCACGAGCCGCCCTTCCATCTCTCCGCCGCCGGCGGCGTGGCGCCGCTGCCGGGGCTGACCCGGCAGCCCGCCCTGGGCGTGCTGGAGGGCTTCGCCTACGCCAGCGACGCGCTGGCCCTCGCCCCCGGCGAAGGGCTGCTGCTCTACACCGACGGCGTGACCGAGGCGGAGGATGGCGGGGGCGAATTCTTTGGCCGCGAGCGCCTGCACGGCCTGCTTGCCCCGCACGCCACGGCGCCGGCCCGGCAGGCGGTGGAGGCGGTGCTGCGGGCGGTGGAGGGCTTCGCCGCCGGGGCGCCGCAGGCGGACGACATCACCCTGCTCGGCCTGCGCAAGGCCTGAGGCGGCGCCGGCTTCACAGCCGGAGGAGCGCGGCCTAGCCTGCCCTTCTTTCCACGGAGAATGGCTGGTCATGACGCTGCGCAAGACGGCCCTGGCCCTGGCGGGCCTGTGTTTCGGGATGCTGGCGGCCGGTCCGGCGCCGGCGGCCGACCCGCCCACCGCTTCCCGCACGCTCGCCGGCATCCGCGCCCGCAGCAGCGTCGTCTGCGGCGTGCAGAACGACAATCCGCCCTTCTCCCTGCCCGACAGCCAGGGCCAGTGGCGCGGGATGGATGTCGATTCCTGCCGGGCGCTCGCCGCCGCCACGCTGGGCGATGCCGCGAAGGTCACCATCCGCCCCATCACCGGGCTGACGCGCTTCCCCTCGCTGCAGAGCGGCGAGGTGGACGTGCTGTTCGGCAGCACCACCTGGACGACGACGCGCGAGAGCGCGCTCGGCCTCGTCTTCGCCGGCGCCAACTACTACAGCGGCCAGGGCTTCCTGGTGCATTCCAGGCTCGGCGTGAAGACGCTGAAGGAACTGGACGGCGCCTCGGTCTGCGTGCCGCCCGGCTCGACCACCGAGCTGATCATGCAGGACTGGGCACGCAAGAACGGCGTCAGCTTCCAGCCCGTGGTGATCGACGACCCGAACCAGATCCAGTCCACCTTCCTCAGCGGCCGCTGCGACGCCTTCACCCGCGACCTGACCGGCCTCTCCGGCTTCCGCTCCCGCCAGGGCAAGCCGGAGGCGTACACGCTGCTGCCCGAGTTCATCTCGATGGAGCCGCTCGGCGCCTTCATCCGCAAGGGCGACGATGGCTGGCTGGACATCGTCCGCTGGACCCAGCTCGCCCTGGTGGCGGCGGAGCAGATGGGCGTCACCGCCGGCAATGCCGCGGATCAGGCGGCCTCGGCCAACCCCGACATCCGCCGCCTGCTGGGGTCGGAGGGCGAGGTCGGCCCCAGCATGGGGCTGGAGAAGGGCTGGGCGCTGGCCGCCATCCGCGCCGTCGGCAACTATGGCGAGATGTGGGAACGCAACGTGCGGCCGATGGGGCTGGAGCGCGGCAACAACCGCCTGTGGGACCAGGGCGGGCTGATGTTCGCCCCGCCCCTGCGCTGAGGCCGGCGGGGGCGGTGCCCCCCGCCCTTCAGGCGGTGGCCCGCACCACCGCCTCCGCCACCGCCGCGATGGCAGCGTCCCGCCCCTCGGCCGGCACGGTGGCGCCGGTGAGGTAGACCGTCACCAGGATCGGTGCCCGGCCGCCCGGCGGCAGCAGCAGGCCGACATCGTTGGCGGTGTTGCGCCCGCCGCTGCCGGTCTTCTCGGCGGCGCGCCAGCCCGCGGGCAGGCCGGCGCGCAGCCGCCTGTCGCCGGTCCGGTTGCCCAGCAGCCAGCCCATCAGCCGCTCGCGGGAGGCGGCGGAGAGCGCCTCGCCCAGCGTCAGCGCCCCGATCAGCCCCAGCATCGCCTCGGGGCTGGTGGTGTCGCGCGGGTCGCCGGGGGTGGCCTCGTTCAGCGCCGTCTCCCAGCGGTCCAGCCGCGTCACCGGGTCGCCGAGGTCGCGGGCGAAGGCGGTGAGGCCGGCCGGGCCGCCCAGCGTGCCGAGCACCAGGTTGCCGGCGGTGTTGTCGCTCAGCGTCACCGTCGCCGCGCAGAGCGCCTCCAGCGTCATGCCGGGGCCATCGGCCTGCGGCTTGGTCACCGGCGAGTAGGTGACGAGGTCGGCGCTGGAGAAGCGCAGCACGCGGTCCAGCCGCTCCTGCCCGGCATCGACACGGCGCAGCACGGCGGCGGCGGCCAGCAGCTTGAAGGTGCTGGTCAGCGGGAAGCGCTCCGCCGCGCGGTGCCCGGCGCGCAGCCCGCCGGGGGCCCCCTCCGGCAGCGCCACGCCGAGCCGCCCGGCGATCTCCGCCTCGATCGCCCGCAGCCGCGCCTCCAGCGCCGCCTGCCGGCCTTCCGCCGCCGCCGCCCGCCAGGGCATCGCGCCCCACAGCGCGCCCGCGCCCAGCCCCGCCACCATCATCATCCGCCGCCCGATCGTCATTGGCCCGGCTCCTTTCGTTGCGGGCGCACAGTGGCGGCGCCATGCCCCCTCGACAAACGGGGAGTTCTGGGGCGAAACCCCAGGAAAACTAGGGCATGAAACGGCATGCGCACCCACCTCCCCCTCAACGCCCTGCGCGCCTTCGAGGCCTCGGCCCGGCATCTCAGCTTCACCAAGGCGGGGCTGGAGCTGCACGTCACCCAGGCGGCCATAAGCCATCAGGTGAAGAGCCTTGAGGAAAACTTGGGCATCGCCCTGTTCCGGCGCCTGCCGCGCGGCCTGGCCCTGACCGATGAGGGCGCCGCCCTGCTGCCCGAGATCGCCGAGGGCTTCCGCCGCATCGCCCGCAGCCTCGACCGCTTCGAGGCCGGGCAGGTGCGGGAGGTGCTGACGGTGGGGGTGGTGGGCAGCTTCGCGGTGGGCTGGCTGCTGCCGCGGCTGGCGGCCTTCCGCGCCTCGCACCCCTTCATCGACCTGCGGCTGCTGGCCAACAACAACCGGGTGGACCTCGCCGGCGAGGGGCTGGACTGCGCCATACGCTTCGGCGACGGCGCCTGGCACGGCACCGAGGCCGTGCATCTCTTCGCCGCCCCCTTCTCGCCCGCCTGCGCCCCCGGCATCGCCGCGCGGTTGCGGCGGCCGGAGGATCTGGCGGGCGAGACGCTGCTGCGCTCCTACCGCGCCGATGAGTGGTCCCGCTGGTTCGCGGCGCAGGAGCTGCCCTGCCCGCCGGCGCGCGGGCTGGTGGCGGACAGCTCGCTGGTGCTGGCCGAGGCGGCGGCGCAGGGCGCGGGGGTGGCGCTGCTGCCGCTGCGGCTCTTTGCGCTGGAGCTGCGGGAGGGGCGGCTGGCGCGGCCCTTCGCGGCCGAGGTGGCGCTCGGCGCCTACTGGCTCACCTGGCTGCGCTCCCGCCCGCCGGGGCCGGCGCTGCGGGCCTTCCAGTTCTGGCTGATGGAGCAGGCGGCGGGCTGACGCCCCAGGGGCGAGGCCAGGGACGGGGCCAGGGACGACACCGGGGGGGGGACGCGGGCGGAGAAACGCTCTAGCCTGGGCTGCAAGGGCCGGATCACCGGCCCGGAGGAAACGCATGCGCCCTGCTTCGATTCGCGGCCTCGCCCTGGTGGCCGCCACCCTGCTGCCCGCCCTGGCCCTGTCGGCCTGCGCGCAGGCGCCGGCCGACCCGCCGAAGCCGAAGGTGACGGAGATCTATCGCGGCAGCACCACCGCGCTCGGCCAGAAGCTGCGCTTTCCGCGGCAGGACGGGACGCTGGTGGCCTCGATCTACGAGATCCCGCCCGGTGCCCGGCTGCCGGTGCACCGCCACCCGCAGCAGCGCCTCGCCTATGTGCTGGCGGGGCGGCTGCGCGTCGGCACGCCGGAGGGGCGCGGCTGGGAATATGGGCCGGGCGAGATCGTGGTGGAGATGCTCGACCACTGGCATTCCGGCGAGACCCTGGGCACCGAGGCGGTGCGCCTGCTGGTGATCGACCAGACGGAGGGCGACACCGCCAATGTCGAGCTGCACCCGTAGCGGGGCGGCGGGCCGCCCCGCCTGAGCGGCCTCAGCCGCGCGGCGGCGTGCCCGGCTCGCCCAAATCCCACCACATGCCGGCGAAGGCCAGCAGCCCCTCGCGCGCCGGGGCCTTCAGCAGGTGCTCGTCCGGCCCGTGCTGCTTGCAGCCATTGTAGCTGTGCGGCACCCAGACCAGCGGCACGCCGAGATGGTCGACGAACACGTCGCCCGGCAGGCCGCCGCTGCTGTTGGGGATGATCTGCACGCGGCCGCCGAGGCTCCGCTCCATGCTGGCCTGCGCCCAGCGCACCCAGGGGTGGTCCGGCGCGGTGCGGCTGGCGGGCATGCGGACGAAGGCGTTCTCGATGCGCACCTGCTGCAGCCCGTGCGCGTCGAGATGGGCGCGCAGCGTGGCCTCGAAGGTGGCCGGGTCGCTGTCCACCGTGTAGCGGATCTGGCAATGGGCGCGGGCGTCGGGCGCCACGGCGTTCACCGGGTTGGCCGGCACGCCGCTGGTCATGGCCAGCACGATGAAGCTGTTCCAGCCATAGATCTTCTCGGCCGGGGTCAGGCCGGGCTCGCCCCAACCCTCGTCGATCGTCGCGGCGCCGTCGCCGCCGCCCACCGGGCAGCCTTCCAGCACCGCGCGCACCGCCGCCGGCACGCCGCCCTGCGCGCCACCCTGGGGCAGCCAGCCGCGCACCAGGATCTTGCCGTCGCGGTCCATGATGGTGGAGAGGGCATGCGCCAGCACCACCGCCGGGTCGGTGGTCAGGCCGCCCCAATGGCCGGAATGCACGCCGCCCTCGCGCAGCTTCACCACCAGGTCGCAATGCCAGGTGCCGCGCGTGCCGGTGGCGATGGTGGGCAGGCCCGGCTCGACGCGCGGCCCGTCCGAGGCGATCAGCGCGTCCGCCTTCAGCGCCTCGGCCTGGGCGGCGACGAAGGCGCGCAGCCCCTTGCTGCCGCGCTCCTCGGCCATCTCCAGCACCAGCTTCACATTGGCGCCGAGGCGGCCGCCGCGCTCGGCCAGCACGGCCTCCAGCGCGGCGAGGTTGAGCGCGTGCTGACCCTTGTTGTCGGCGGTGCCGCGGCCGTACCAGCGGTCGCCCTTGTCGGTCAGCGCCCAGGGGGTGAGGCCGGGGGACCACTGCGCGTCCAGCCCCGCCACCGTGTCGCCATGGCCGTAGAGCAGCGCGGTCGGCAGCGCCGGGTCCTCGATGCGGGTGGCCATCAGGATCGGGCCGAAGCCGGGCTCGGGGTTCTCATGCAGGCTGATGGCGAAGCCCATCCGCTCCAGCCAGGGGGAGATGGCCTCCTCCAGGTAGCGGCGCAGCGCCGGCGCATGCTCCGCCTCCTGCGAGGTGGAGGGGATGGCGACCAGCCGCGCCAGCAGATCCTGGAACCCTCCCTGATCGAAGAAGCGCCCCGCGCGTTCCAGCGCGCCGTCCCGCGTTGCCATGCCCTGCCATCCTTCCGTCACCATCGGCGCATGGCCCGGGCCATGCCGCAATGCGCAAGGCTTTGGCGCCGCGGCGCCACGCCGTCAACGGGTGCGGGCCGGTGCGCCCCCGGACTGGCCGCCCCCGCCGAGGCCGGCGCCGAGCAGCGCGGCGGCGGCCATGGGCAGCGCGGCCCCCATCAGCGGCGCCGCCAGCCCCTGCCCGCCGGCGGGGAGCTGCACGGGCGCGGGCGACTCCTCCTCCGGCGGCGCCAGGGTGGCGGACGGCCTGGCGGGCGGCGCCACCAGCCGGGGCATGGGCTGGCCGCGCGGCGGCACCACCACCCCGGCCTCGGCCGGCACGGACAGGCTGCGCAGCTGGGCCGAGGCGGGGGTGGCGGCGGCCAGCAGGGCCGGCAGCAGGGCGGCCATCGCCAGCGCCGCGCGGGGGGCGGCGATGCGGGGTTCAGGCGGCATCGGGTGTCTCCGGCATCGTGTCGCGGAAGGCCGGCAGCGTCATGCTGGCGGCCTCGGCGGAAAGCAGGCGGGGGAAGGCCAGCTGCACGCCGAAGCGCCGCGCGGCGTAGAGCTGCGGCACCAGGAACACATCGGCGAGGCTGACCCGGGCGCCGAAGCAGAACGGGCCGGGGCTGTCGGCCAGCAGCCCCTCGCAGGCCTCCAGCCCCTCGCTGATGGCATGGCGCGCCCAGCCCTGCACCTGCCCTTCCGTCAGGCCGGCGGCGCGCAGCCGCGCCAGCACGCCCGCGGCGTGCAGCGGCTGCGTCTCGCAGGCGATGGCCAGGGTGAAGGCGCGCATCCGCGCGCGCTGGGCCGGCTCGGGTGGCAGCAGCGGCGGGCTCGGCCACATCTCCTCCAGCCATTCCACGATGGCCAGGGACTGCGTCAGCGACCCGCCCTCCGGCAGCTCCAGGATCGGCATCAGCCCCTGCGGATTGAGGGAGACATGGCCGAGGTTGCGGGGGCCATCCTGCGGCAGGTCATGCAGCAGGGTCTCGACCTCGACCCCCTTCAGCGCGAGCGCGATGCGGACGCGCCAGGTGACGCTTGACGGGATGTAGCCATGCAGGCGCATGCCGTCCTCTCCTTTACGTGATCGTGCGGCCCGGCCGCACGACTTGTCAATCCGCTGGACGCTGACGGCACCCGGGATTGCTCCCAGGCCCACCATTTGTCTCTTTTACGATAATGACGACATGATTTCCGGACAAATATGGCGGGAATTTGGATTTTCGCGCAGGAATCGAACTGTGGCAGCCGGCGCGGCAGCGGCTATTCAGGTCAGGCCATCCTGGGAGGGCCCCGTGGACCAGACCGACCGCCGCATCCTCCGCGCCCTGGCGCGCAACGCCCGGTTGACGAATGCCGAGCTGGCCGAGGAGGTGGGCCTCTCCCCCTCCCCCTGCTGGAGCCGGGTGAAGCGGCTGGAGCAGGCCGGCGTGATCCAGGGCTATGTGGCGCTGCTGGACCCGGCGAAGCTCGGCCTGCCCGACATCGTCTTCGTCGAGGTGATGGTCGAGAAGCATGACGAGGCGGCGCTGGCGCAGTTCGAGCGCGCGGTGCAGGACATGCCGGAGGTGCTGGAATGCCACCTGACCACCGGCGCCTACGACTACCTGATCAAGGCGGCGGTGGGCGGCACGGCGGGCTACGAGACGCTGCTGCGCGAGAAGCTCTACCGCCTGCCCGGCGTGCGCCACACCCGCTCGGCCTTCACCCTGCGCTGCCTGAAGCGGGCGATCTCGCCCACCCCCTGACGGCCGGGGCGCTCAGGACGGCGCCAGCCGCTCCAGCGCCGCGCGCACCGCCGCCTCGGGCAGCTCCGCCAGCGGCAGGTGCCGCAGGAAGGCCGTGGCCGGGCCGCGCGGGGCGCAGAGCGCGGGGTCGCTCTCGGCGCCGAACAGCGACAGGGTGGGGCAGCCGGCGGCGGCCACCAGATGCGTGGGGCCGGTGTCGTTGCCCACCGCCGCCACCGCCGCCCGCGCCAGGGCGCCGATCTGCGCCAGGCTGGTGCGGCCGGTGAGGTCGAGGCTCCCGGGCGCCGCGGCGGCCAGGATGGTGGTGGCGAGCGGCGCCTCGGCCGGGCCGCCCAGCACCGCCACGGGGCGCCCGAGGCTGGCAGCCAGGGCGGCGAATCGCTCCGCCGGCCAGCGCTTGCCCGGCCGCCCCGGCGAGGCGCCAGGGATCAGCAGGACGAAGCGGGGTGGCAGGGCGAAGGCCGAGAGATCGTCCTCCAGCCAGTCCAGCGCGGGCGGCGGGAAATGCGTGATGCCGGCGATGGCGAGCTGCTCGCGCTGGCGCTCCAGCGTGTGCAGGGAATCGCGCGCCGGATTGGCGTGGCGGTGGCTGGCGCCGCGCGCGATGCCGGACCATTCGGGCCGCCCGCCCGTGAACAGGCGGTAGCGCGAGGAGCGGCGGGAGGTCTGCAGGTCATAGACCCGGTCGAAGCCGGCGCGGCGCAGCCGCCAGGCGAGGCGCGCCACGCCGGCGAGGTCGGTCCAGTCGGGCCGGCCATCGGCCCAGATCTCGTCGAACCAGGGGGCGCGGCGGGCCAAGCCCGCGAAGGGCGGCGTGGTCAGCAGCGTGATGCGGGCGCCGGGATGGTGCGCGCGGATGGCGGCGAAGGGGCCGAAGGCCTGCACGAAGTCGCCCAGCGCCGCCAGCTTGATGACGAGGATGCGCGGCGCCATTCAGAGCAGCTCCCGGTACACGGCGAGCGTCGCGTCCTGCATCGCCGCGGTGGTGTAGCGGGCGCGCACCATGGCGCGGGCGGCCTCGCCCACCGCCGCGCGCGCCCCGGCCGGCAGGGCCAGCGCGCGGGCGATGGCGGCGGCCAGCGCCGCG
>NZ_JBHSCH010000034.1:0-45083 GCF_042651065.1 Teichococcus aestuarii | reverse complement strand
GGCATAGGCCTGCGGCCAGTAGGAGGGATCGCCCAGCATCAGGAAGTGATGCGGAAACTGCGGCTGCGGGATCGGCCCCAGCAGCGGCCCGCCCTGCACGCCGTTGTTGCTCTGGCCGTAGTTGATCAGCAGCACCAGCGGCGATGCGCTGTCAGCCAGCGTCTGCAGATCGTACTGGTCGGCGAGCTGCACGACATCGTAGGCGCGGCCGGTGCTGTCCTGCACCGTGCCGACGATCAGCCGAGAGTTGCGGTGCCGCCTGACATTGAAGGCGGCGATGCCGCGCAGGGTCTCGGGCGGCAGATAGCTGTCGGCCTGCAGGTCGTCGCGCGCATCCGGCGAGAGCCGCGCCTCCACCGTGGCGTTGTCGTGGATGCCCAGCACCACGCGCTCATCCGGCGTGACGAAGCCCTGCGGGAACGACACCTGCATTGGCGCCAGCGTGACGCGGCGGATCTGGCTGTCGCCGATGTGCAGGCCGAGCCAGCCGCCCTCCTGCCAGCGGAGCGGCGCATGCCCGTCCTGGTCTTCGAGTAGCGGCAGCTCATCGTCGGCCACCGACATCGGCGCGAGCTGCTGCCCGTAGAGAAGGAGGGCGGCGACACCGGCCGTGCCATCATCCTCGCCGGAAATGAGCCATTTGCCGGCCTCGGTGCGCAGCCCCCAGGAATAGTCCTCCAGGCTCATCAGGTCGCCGCGCAGCAGCACGCCGGCCATGCCGAGGGTCAGATCCTCACCGATGTCGAGCAGCGGCCGGCCGGCCGGGTCGGTGACCTCCCAGAGGTTGTCGGTGACCACGTCGGGCGCGACCATGCCGAGCACGGGCAGGGCCCGCGCGGCGGTGCTGGTGCGCTGGGCCTCGGCCAGGGCAAACGCCTTCTTCTGCCGCTCCGTGTCGCCTGTACGCACCGGCAGGCCGTCCTGGAGGCGATAGACGCCCTCCTCCGGCCCGATGGTGAAGACCACCCCCAGCGCACCCTCGCCAGCCCCTACGGCGCTCCAGGCTGCCACCAGGGCCGCCACGCTCGGGCGCTGTGGCGCGGCGTTGAGGACCGCGGCCTCGGTGCTCTGGGCGGCGGCTTCCGTGCGCTGCTGCGCCGCCTCGGCGCTCTGCTTCGCAGCCTCCGCCTGGCCAGCACTCTCGGCTGCTGCGGCGACGGAGGGAGCGACCTCCTCGCGGGCTGCCTCCTGCGCCGCCGGCGTCGCGGCCTGGCGGGCAATCTCCTGCAGGCCCTCCACCGAGGCGTCGACGGTTTCCCGGGCCACGCGGCCGGCCTCGCTGACCACAGTCGAGGCGATGGCCTCGGCGGCCACCTGGGCCACGTCTTCGCGCAGCACACGGACCGGCAGGGCACGGCCGAGAGGAAGGCCTGCGGCGTCCTGCACGCCGACCAGCTGTTCCTGGCCGGTCAGCGCCTCCATCTCGGCCAGCTCGGTGATCAGCTGGCCGGTCAGGGTGGTGCCCTGTGGCAGCACCATCACAGCATCGGGCGCCGGCATCAGCACCGGGTTCGCCATTCGGATTCTCCTGTGAAACAGCGGGCCACGCCGAAGCGTGGCGGTCAGACGGCGTCGATGGTCAGCCAGTCCAGGGCGGGACGGGGCTCGGCGCAGCGTGCCTGGATGTGCCAGCGACCCGGCTGGTCCAGCACCCAGTCGAGCCAGGCCAGATTGGTCGCGCCGTGTACGATCAGGGCGGGCGGCGCGACGATGCGCAGGCCATCCGGCCGGATGAGCGTGAAGCGCAGCGCCTGCAGGCCGGCAGCGTCACCGGTCATGGCATCGCGGCCCTCGACCACCAGACGCACGCCCTCGCCCATCCAGACGCGGGGCAGCACGATGTCGGGGTGGGCGGCCGAGGAAAGCGCCAGCACCAGGTCGGGCGGGCCCGGGGGCGGGGCTGGCATGGTCAGGCCGACACGGAGAGGATCTCGGCGGCCCGGGCGGCATCGATCAGCCCGGCGGTCACCAGGGCCTGCACGCCTGCGGCCAGATCCGGATGGTCCAGCTCCACCTCCTGGCTGGCGGCCAGGTCATCGAGGAACACCTGCAGCGTCGCGTCGCCCGCCGCGAGCGCCTGGCTGGCGGCGAGGGTGATGGCGCCGCGCTCCGCCAGCGTGAAGCGCAGCCGGAACTGGCGCGGGGTGATGACGCGGATCGGCGTCGGCGGCGGCGCCTCGGGCGGCAGCGGCGGCAGGAAGGTGCCAGCCTCGCAGCGCCAGCCCTCCAGCACCTGGCTGGCCTGGTCTTCCGGCAGCGGCGCCATCTGCGCCGCGATCTCCGGCGCCATCAAGGCGTCGAGCGGCAGGTCCGCGAAGGTGTCGGGCCGCTGGTAGAGGCTGCGCACGACGCCATCGACCACATGAGCGTATCGGGTGCTGGTCATGTCGCTATTCCTCAGATCCAGAGCACGAGGCAGAGGCCGTTGGCGCCGGCCCCGCCGCTAAAGCCGCCGGCGCCGCCATTGCCGCCGCCGCCCGGAAAGACCCCGCCGGCGCCGGCGCCGTTGACCGAGGGTCCAGGGGTCGACGCCATGAAGGCGCTGCCGCCGACGCCGCCGCCCGGCACGCCGCCGTAGTTGATGCCGAGGCCGCCGACGCGCCCCGCGATGACCAGCTGGCCCCCGGAGCCGCCCGTGCCGCCCGCCCCGGCGCCGCCCGTCTGGATCGTGTTGTTGCCGGCGAGGCCGGCGCCGCCGCCGATGGCGGTGAGGTATGCGCCGAAGCTGGCATTGCCGCCGGCACCACCATTGCTGGGCGTGCCCGCCCCGCCCGAGCCCCCGCCCGGCACGGTGACGGGGATCGACTGGCCGGGTGTCAGGCCGTTGACGATGCCGACCCGGCATTCGCCGGCGCCGCCCGCGCTGCCGGCCGAGCCGGTGCCGAGAGATCCGCCGCCGCCGCCGCCCGGCGCCCAGAGCAGCACCAGGCCCTGCGTCTTGCCATCCGGCACCACGGCCGCCCCCGAGGTGAGGAACACCGACAGGCGCGCCCCGAACATCAGGCGCAGGGCGGCCAGCACCTGGGCGGTGTTGCTGGCCAGCGGAAAGAGGCCGGCGGCCTCGATCAGGCCGACCAGCTCGTCCTGGACGCCGTTCATCCACCAGGCCGGCACGTTGGTGGCGGGGATGCCGCCTGCCGGGTCGCCCTCGGTGAAGTAGCCGAGGTTGCCCGAGAGCGCCGGCACCGCCGGCGGCGTGGTCACCGCGGTGCTGCTCTGGATCCGTTTCATGGGGAGTCCCCGTAGGCAAAGAGGAGGAGGGTGTGGGCCGGGACGAGGCGGCGCAGGCTGCATTCCAGGGCGGCATTGCCCCAGGCGGCGAGCGGCTCGCCGACCAGCGACTGGCCGACGCGAAAGCGCGTCACGGTGGTGGCGGGTGCGCGGATGCGCAGCGTGTGCGCCCAGGCCTCGCCGTGCAGCGGCTGGCCGACGCGGAGCAGGCCGGCGCGGGCGGGGGCGAACTCCTCGACGGTGATCGAGAAGCCCAGCGCCGCCGCCTGGGCGACCAGGTAGGGCACCGACTGGCCGCCCTGCGCGGTCAGGCGGGCGGTGAGCTGGGCGCGGCGCTGCTGCAGCGTCGGCGCCGCACCGGCGCAGCTGTCGGGCAGGCCGAGGCTGGCCTCCCACTCGGGCAGCAGCTCATAGGCGGTCGCCGGGAAGGCATCGGCCAGCAGCCCGGCCGCGCGCGCCTGCAGGCGGGCGGTGAGGGTGGCGACGCCGAGGGCGATGGTGGCCAGGGTGGAGCCGGGCTCGCGCGGCCAGACCGGGCCGGTGGGCAGCAGGGCGAGCAGCGCGGCGCAGTGGTCTTCGGCGCTCCGCATCGGTCAGCTCCAGCTGATGGTGCCGAGCACCGGCAGCGCGCCGGGTGGGGCCTGTACCAGCCCTGGCGAGACCAGGTTGAAGCGCGTCACCCCCTCGGCGCCGGCGATGGCGCCGATGGAATCCGACTGGAAGATCTGGCCGCCCGGCGCGCCCTGGCGGCGGAACATGCCGCGCAGCGCCTCGGCGATGGCGGTGCGCGTCCCGACGCTGTCCTGCGCCAGGTCGGTGATGACGTAGTCGACCGGATAGGGGGTGGGCGCCACGACATAGACCAGGGCAGTGGCCGGGCGGAGCGGGTAGAGCGCATCGGCGATGGTGAGCTGGTCGCCCGTGGCCGGCGTGGCGCGGGTCTCGGCCGCGGCGACGCCATCGGCGCCCTGCGGAAAGCCGCCCGCGCCAGCCTGGGCGTCGTCCAGCATGGCGTAGACCACCACCGTGCCGGCGCCCATGCCATTCGGCGCGATCCAGGCGCGGGTAACGCCCGGCACGGCCCGGGCCCAGGTCTCGTAATCGGCCACCGCGCCGCCCTGCGGAGGTGCGCGGAAGCGGTCGAGCATGCGCTGGCGGAAATCCTCCCCCCGCTCCTCATCGGCGCCGCCGGTGATCAGGCCGGCGGTGCCGGCGGCATTCACGCCGAGCACGGCGGAGCGGATGACCAGCGTCGCGCCGGCCGTGCCATTGCCGGCCGCACCGGCCTCCAGCGCGACCACCGGCACGATCAGGGCGCTATCGCTGCCGATGACGGCGAGCGCTGTGGTGCGGAACAGTGCGCCATCGGCCTGGCGCACCAGCTCGGTGCCCTCGGGCAGCACCGCGCCCACCGTGCCGCCATAGACGGCGGTGCCGGTGGCCGCGCTGGGCGCCTTGCGCAGGATGCCGACCAGCGCCGCCCAGGCGGCCAGGAACTCGCCCGTGGCGGTGAAGGGCACCGCCTGGCGGGCGATCCAGTCGAGATAGCCGTAAAGCCCGTGCACCAGGCCGGCGCAGGCCTTGGCCAGGATGGCCACGGGCGAGGCGCGCAGGATGGCGGGCACGCGCAGCACGCTGGCCATGTCGGCCAGGGCCTGCGCGCCGAGGGCGCGCAGGGTGGGTCGCTCGAAGGGCATGTCGGGGTCAGGTCCCTTGCCAGGCCCAGTCGGCCGTGACGCTGCGCGCCGTGCCATCGGCGCGGTGGAGGAGGATGCTGGCGCGGATCTGGCTGCGGCCGTGCCAGCTGGCGGTGACGGTGATGCGGGCGGCGAGGCCGGCCTCGATCATCCAGGCCAGCGCCTCGCGGCAATAGTCCTGCGCCAGGCGCAGCGTCTCCGGCAGGCGCTTGGCGCGGCGCAGCAGCCACAGGCGCGAGCCCACCGGCTGGTCGTCCAGCAGCTCGCCCCACCAGCCGCGGCGGTCGGTCTCGCCCGGCGGCAGCGCGTCGTCGTCGCTGGCGCGGCGATCGGTGAACAGCGACACGAAGACCAGCGTCACCAGCGGCGGGCCGGTGACCAGGTCGCCCTCGGGCAGGCGCTGCCAGTCGGCGGTGAGGCCCTCCCGATCCCAGGCCAGGGCGATTTCCTGGCTCATGGCGCGGGCATCCCGGTCTGGGCGCCGCCGGCCTGCACCCCGCCATGGCGGTGCTGGGTCAGGCTGATTCCGCCGGCGACCACGTCGCCGGTGACGGTGAGCTGCGCGGTGTCGGCGATGATCTCCGGCGCACCCTGGATCCGCACGGCGCGGCCGCCGCCGTCGATGACGATGCCCTGCCGGGTCAGGTGGATCCGCTGGCCCAGATCGTCGTGCAGCGCCACCTCGCCCTCGGCCAGCTCGATCTGGTAGCGGGCGTCGTTGGTGGCGATGACCAGGCCGCGGCTGCGGTCGCCGGTCAGGAACAGCACCACCGCCTGGGCGCCGGGCTGCGGCCGGGTGGCCAGCCCGTATTGCGCCAGCAGCGGCGTGGCGTCGCGCGCCTCCGCCTCGTCGATGCGCAGCTGCGCCCGACGCAGGCCGCGGCCCTGCAGGGCGGTGGTGGCGGTGATGCGGCCGATGGCCACCAGCGAGACGAGGCGGCCATAGAGGCGCTCGAGGGCGCTGCTCATGGGGTGGCTCCTGCCCGCAGGGCCTGGGCGACCTGGGCATCGAAGGGTTGCAGGACGATGGGCTCGGGCTCGAAGGCCTCGCGCGGCATCAGCAGCAGCTCGGCATGAGTGCCCTCGGCACCGCGGCGGTAGGTGACCTCGGCAATCAGCCAAGTGGCGTCGCGGATCTCGAGCGCCGGCAGGTGCACCGAGGCGAGGGTGTTGGGCTCCCACAGCCGGCCGGCGGCGTCGCGCCAGCTGTCGGCGGTGATGCTGACTGCGCAGGAGCGGCCATTGCGCCGGTTGCGCTCCCACAGCGCCCGCTGGGTAGCGATGTCCTGGCCGAACTGCTCCTGGTCGGAGACCAGCATCTTGGGCCGGAAGCGCCGGCCGGTGCCGGGCCGGTCGGCGCCGACCGTAATGTCGGCGACGCGGGCGCGCTGGTTCCAGGCGGCATCGCCGCCGGCGGCACGGGCGATGTCGGTCAGCACATCGATCGATTGCCAGACCACCTCGTAGAGGCTGAAGCGCTGGTCGGTGCCGAAGACGGCGGAGGCGGCCTCGACGTTGAGGCCCTGGCGGAAGCCGCTGGCCATGCGGTCGGTGCCGGCGCGGGCCAGGATCAGGTTGCCGTCCGCGCCCTCATAGGCGAGCAACGCGGAGTGGCGTGCGACGCGCTCGATGATGTCCCACGAGCTCTCGGTCAGGATGACGTTGAACTGCGGCACGGTCAGGCCGTCGCCATCGGGCGCGGTGACGCTGATGCCGAAGGGGGCGGCAAGCTGGGCGGCGAGCGCCCGGGTGCTGGCCAGCATGAGCTGGCCGTGGGCGTCGCGCAGCCAGGCGGCGCAGTCGACCAGGTCCTGGCAGCGGCCGCGACCCAGCACGCGCAGGCGGTGCGTGCTGCGGTCGATGCTCGGGCAGTAGCGGTCGATGTAGCCGGTGACCACGACATCCTGGCCGAGCAGCACCTGGCAGGCGCTGCCGGGGCGCGCGGTGACGCCGTCCAGCTCGCCGGGGAAGCGCTCGGTCAGGGTGATGTCGAAGTCGCTGGGGCAGCGCTCGATGCCGCGCGAGACGCGGATCTCCTGCCAGCCCGACAGCCGCCGGCCCTCGACCAGGAGCGTCAGCTCGCCGTCGTCGGGCATGGAATGTCCTGTGGGGTACCGCGTCGCCGGCGGGCGCCGGCCACGCTTGCGGAGCGGGTTAAATGTAGCTACGTTTAATGGGTGAGGATCACCTTCGACGCCGCCAAGCGAGAGAAGACCCTGCAGGAGCGGGGACTGGACTTTCAGGATGCGGCGAAGGTGTTCGCGGGCCTGCACGCCACAGTGCCCGACGACCGGATGGATTACGGTGAGGCCCGCTTCATCACGGCGGGCTATCTGGACAGCCGGCTCGTGGTCTTTGTCTGGACCCCCCGCGGCACCGCGCGGCGGGTCATTTCCATGAGGCACGCCCATGCCAAAGAAGAACACCGCTGGCGCGTCCACCTGGGTGGATCCGGATGACGCGCCCGAGCTGACCGACGCATTCTTTGCCAAGGCCGAGGTACGGGAGGGCGAGACGGTGGTCCGCCGCGGCCGTCCCGCAGTGGCCAATCCCAAGGTGCAGGTGACGCTGCGCCTGGATCAGGATGTGGTCGAGCGCATGCGAGCAACCGGGCCGCGCTGGCAGAGCCGGATCAATGCGGCTCTGCGCAAGGCGCTGGATCTGCCAAAAGCCAGTTGAGCGTGTACATACACGCTGGATTTATGCTGTGCGCATGAAGCGGCAGGGCGAGGGTGCAAGGTGGTTTCAAAATCGACCGTGCTGGGGGCCGCAGGCGAACACTACGTCATGTGCCAGCTGCTGCGCCGGGGATTGATCGCTGCTCTAGCGCCGGTTGGCGTGCCCAACACGGATATTCTTGTCACGGACCAGATCGGCGCGCGCCTTTCGGCCATTCAGGTGAAGACGCGCGTCGAGAAGGGGAACGATGGCGGCTGGCACATGAGCCGCAAACACGAAAGCATTGCCTCACAGAACCTGTTCTATGCCTTCGTCGATTTTGGCGCGGATCTTTCGGCCTTGCCCATGTGCTTCATCGTTCCCAGCACTATCGTTGCGACGGTGATCGCGAGCACGCACCAGGCGTGGCTTGCTGCACCTGGAAAATCTGGACAGCAGCGGACCGACACGGACTTTCGCCGCTTCCTTCCTGACTATGATCGGGTGGACCCTGGTCTTGGCTACAGCAAGGGCTGGCTTGAACCCTATCGCGAGAAGTGGAGTCTGATCGAAGAGCAGGGCGACATGGCCTGACGCGATGTCGGTCACCGTGCCAAGGCGTTGAAACTGACAGGTAGTAAGTTGAGATCCTCGGCGGCTGCGTAGGCGGCGAGCTGCTCGGCACGGCCGATAAAGCCGGTGACCACGACATCCTGGCCGAGCAGCACTTGGCAGGCGCTGCCGGGGCATGCGGTGACGCCGTCCAGCTCGCCGGGGAAGCGCTCGGTCAGGGTGATGTCGAAGTCGCTGGGGCAGCGCTTGATGCCGCGCGAGACGCGGATCTCCTGCCAGCCCGACAGCCGCCGGCCCTCGACCAGGAGCGTCAGCTCACCGTCGTGAGGCATCAGATCGACCTTACAATTTTACCGAGAACGATATAGATTTTGAGCCGTTCTCACGTTTCTGTGATTAGGGGTAAAAATGATCTGGAGCGTGATGATCGGGATGGCCTTAGTTGGAACATCGGCGGCTATACTCATTCCTGGAAAATTTCTGGGGATAATGATGGCGCTAATGCCATTTTCTGCTTTTTTATACATTGGTCAGACAAATAAAAATGAGTGCAAATCGTGTCGGTTCAGGAGCAGTAATTCCTGTAATCCGCGAGTGGCAGACTGCTTTACTGGCCTAAAGCCTGAAAGGCCGGGGACATGAAGTTCAGATCCTCCGCGCCGGCATAAGCGGCGAGTTGCTCAGCGCGGTCGATGTCGCGGTACAGCCGGTAGGCGTGCACCAGCGCTGGCAGCGTGCCTGGCACGCTGACCGTGCGCAGCGTCTCCAAATCCGCCGCGCGGCGCGTCAGATCCTGCTGCACCGCGCCGCGAAGTGCCCGCAGTGCGGCGAGGCTGGCATCGTCGCCAAGATCCCCCGCCACCAGCTCCTCCGCCTCCAGCAGGCCGCAGAGCTGGTCGCGCAGCGCCACAGCCTCATCGTAGGAGGCCGGGGCGCTGGCGGCCGCGGCACGCGCCATGGCGACCAAGGCAGCGCGGCGGCAGGCCGCGCCCACTGCCGCCTGCATGGTGGCCATGGCCCTACCCACCGTGCCGCCGCCAGGGCTCTCGCCGGGCGTGAACCTTGCCAGCGGCGCCAGCAGGGTGATCTGCGCCGCTGGATCCAGTGTGATGCCGCGCAGGGTGGCGACCAGGTCCTGCAGGCCTTCCGCAAGGTCGGTGGTGGTGCTCATAGCCGATCCGCCAGGGTGGTGATGTCGCTGACCGCCTGGCCGACCGCGCGCTGCGTGCGGGACACGCGGGTGAGCTGGGCATTGACGGTGTTGGTGGCGCGGTCCAGTGCCGCCAGCGGGCTCTTCGGGCCGGACATGTACCTGCTTACCACCCGGTCGGCGCCCGGCACCAGGCCGCTCGCCGCACCGAGCAGGTTGCGCGCGTCGAGCGACAGGCGCGTGACGGTCGACGTCCAGCCGCGCAGCGTGCGCCGCGCCTGGTCGGCCGCCGCCGCGCCTTGGCGCAGCGCCGCGCCGGCCTGGGCTGCAAAGTCGCCCGCCGCCGCCTGATCCGCCGCGTCGGCGGCGGCCAGGATGGAGGAGAGCCCATCCTGGCCGAACTCCGGGTAGACCCGCTCGCCCGCCTCCAGGAACTGAAAGGACAGCTCCACCACCCGTCCCAGATCGTGCCGCGAGGTGGTGGCGAGGTTGACCAGGCTGACCTGGCGCAGCCCGAGGGTCGGGTGCATCAGCTCGCCCGGCCCTTCCCGCTCCGCCGCCTCGATCATGCGGTCCTGCTGGTCGAGGCAGTCGTCGCCGACCAGGAAGCCCAACACGGAGAGGCGCCGCATGCCGCGGCCGAGATCCTCGACCCAGGCGGTGTCGCGGTAGGGATATTCGTGCGGCGCCACGCGGCGGCTCACCTGGGTGTCGGTGTGCCAGACCGCAAAGGGCAGGCCGCGCCAAGTGGCCGGGCGCAGCGCGTCCTGCCAGCTCATGGCAGGCTGCCCGGCATGGCGCGCTCGACGCGCACCCCGCCATTCGGGTCGCGCGTCGTGGTGGTGGCGGTCACCCCGGCCGGCAGGCCGGAGATGCGCAGGTCGATGCGCTGCGGCGCCGCAGCGGACGGTGCGGCCGGCCCTTGCAGGCGTGGCAGCAGCCCCTCGGCGGTGCTGGCGCGGGCGGCTGCCTCCGCCTCGGCCCGGGCCGGGCGCTCGTAGCGGCGGGAGACTGTCGCGGCGGCCTCGGCGGCGCTCTGCGCGGCGCGCAACGCATCGCCGGCCGCGCGCTCCCGGCCCGCGGTCAGCTCGTGCTGCACGAAGGCCAGCTGGTCCTCGAAGCTGCTCTCACGGATGTCCTTGCCGGCCCAGAGGCGGAAATCCTGCAGGCGCGAATCCCGCCACTGCGCAATGCCGTGCGAGGCGCCGCCGTCGCCCACAGCGCGGTGGTTGAGCCCCGCACCGCTTTCATGGCGCAGATTGGCCACCAGGCCGGCAGCCTGCTCGGCCGACCAGCCCTGGCTGCGGAAGTAGGCAAAGGCCTGGCGCTGGCGGTCGCCCGGCGCCTCGTTGCCATGCCCGGGCAGTGCAGCGGACGCCGCTCCGCCGCGGGCACCAAAGCGCTGCTGGGCGCCGCCGCCAGGGGTGGTGTTGCGCCGGAGGCCCTGCACAAAGGCGCTGAGCCAGCCGGTCAGCTGGTCATAGCCCGCCTGCCGGCCGCGCTCGCGCTGGGCTGCATAAGCCTCATGGTCGAGGCCGAGGGCGCTATTGATGGCACGCTCGCCAAAGAGCCCGGCGCCCACCGCGCCCGCCGCGCCGAGCCCCGCGCCGCCCATCATGCGGGCCATCCAGCCCGGCGCCCGAAAGGCGCCGATGGCGGTGAGCGAGGTGGCGATGGCAGCCAGCGGCAGAACCAGGTTGGCGGTCAGCACCGCGCCCAGGCCGATGGCGGCCTTCTCCCACCCGCCCATCGCCTCCACCATGCCGGTGATGCCGGTGACGATGTCGCCGATGCGCGTCGCGATGTCCTGCAGCCCGCCCTCGGAGACAAAGCGCTCGGCCGCCGCGGCGAGACGGGTGACCACCTCCTCGACGCGCTGGGCGATCAGCTCGCGGTTGGCAGCGATCCAGCCGGTGAGCCGCTCCAGCATGGGGCCGATCACCGGCGCCAGGCGCTGGGCGACGCTGTTGACCAGCCCCTCGGCCGCCATCTTGAGGCGCTCCTGGGTCTGGGCGAACTTCGCCCCGATCTCCGCGCCGCGCTCGGTGATGACGCCAAAGCGCTGGGCATCCTCCTCCCAGCGACGCAGCCCCTTGGAGCCTTCCTTGAGGAAGGGCAGCATGGACTCTGGCAGGCGCAGCGCGCTCATCACCCGCGCCTGCAGGCGGGGATCGGCGATGCGGGCAATGCCGTCCGCCACCTCGGGCAGCACATTGGTCGCGCTGCGGGCCTGACCGACGGCATCACGCATGCGGATGCCGAGCAGGCCAAGGTACTGCAGCGCCGTGGTGTCGCGGCCGCCCACCGCGTCGGAGAGGGCATCGCCCAGGCCCTGCAGGCCCTGGGCCACCGCCTCGGCCGAGACGCCGGCCAGCCGACCCGCATTCTGCAGCGCGGTGAGGCTGGAGACGGTTGCCATCACCCGGTAGGCGGTGGTGCCCATCTGGGCGGAGAAGGCCGCCCAGCGGCTCGCCAGGCCGATGACGCCGGCGATGCTGGCGGCGCCGGTGATAGCGGAGAGGGGCGGGACGATCTGCGCCATGGAATGCGCCACGCGCCGCGCCGCGCCGGAGAGGCGGTCTAACTGGCTCAGGCTGCGCAGCCGGCTGCCGGCCTGGCCAAGCTGGCCCTGCAGGCGGGTGACGGTCGCGGCGATGCGGGCGATGGGCGCGGTGATGCGGTCGACCGCGCTGAGCGTGACCGAGAGGGTGCCGGCGGCGGCCGCCATGTCAGGATTCTCCGGGTTTCGCGGCCTTCAGCCGCACCGCCTCGCGCGCCCACCAGAGCAGGCGGGTGACGGGCAGCTTCTCCGCCTCGAAGGGACCCCAGCCATAGGCCAGGGTCACGGTGGAGATCAGCCCTCGCCAGCTTTCGCCAGGGAGGGCGGCGAAAAAGACGCGAAGTGCTCGCTGGCCCGCTCAATCACCCGCTGCGGCAGACGGTGCGCCGCCGGCATGGGGATGCTGGCGTTCAGCGAGATCAGCGTCAGGATCTGCTGCACCGCCTCGGTCTGCTTGCCCATCGCCAGCAGCTGGCCGGCGGTGGGCTCGCTGACGACGATGCTGTCGTAGGTCTTGCCGCCGACCTCAAACGGCGCGAAGCGGATCCGCAGCGGCGGCTTCTCCTCGATGACGGTTTCTTCGTCGGTGTAGATGTCGTCCACGATCAGCCCTCCCGCACGTCTTCGCCTTCGAAGCGCACCGCGAAGGTGGCTTCGGTGGAGTCCACCTCGACGGCCTCGACCGTCCAGAGGCCGGTGCCGCTGATGCGCTTGCCATTGGCCAGCTGCAGGGTCACCGAGACGTTGGTCATGTCCTGGAAGTCGCGCACGTTGAAGGTGCCGTCGTCGCGGATCGTCGCGGCGATGAAGCCCGGCTTCGGCGTCTCGGAGTAGCCGCTGACGCCGCGCATGCTGGCCAGCGTGGTGCGCGTGACCGAGGAGACGCCGTACTGCGGCTGCGACACCACCTCGTACTCGACGCCCTCGATCCAGAGCCAGACGAGACCGGCGAGGCGGCGCGAATTGTCGGCCATGGATCAGGTTCCCTGGCTGGAGTTGCGGGGCTGCACGACCGCGGCGAACTGGCGCAGCTGGTCGATCGGCACGATGGGGATCAGCCCGTCGACGCGGCAGCGGTTGGAGGCGTTGCGCTGGACGTCCAGCGCCGCGGCGAAGGCCTCGTAGTCCTGCACCAGGCCCTGGCGCTCCAGGAACCGGTACCGGCCGAGCAGCGCATCGCGGATGATGCTGGGCGTGACGATGCGCGAGCCCGGTCGGGCGCCGGTGCCATCATCGGCCAGCTTCATGCGGCCGAAGGTGGTGGTGACGAAGGCCCGCAGGTCGCGGATCACCGCCATCACGACGAACATCCGCTCAACATAGAGCTGGCTGTCATCGGCCACGCCGGCGGCGTTGCGCTGGTAGGTGGTGATGATGGTCTCGGTGGTGACCGTGCCATCGTCGGCCACCGTGTGGGTGCTCATGCCGTCGAACAGCAGCACATTGCGCTCGCCGATGGTGAAGCGCTTCTCCGCCGGCGGCGGCAGCACGTCGAGCGGCAGGCCGTGCAGCGGCAGGCCGGGGTCGGCGCGCAGGCTGACGGCGAGCGCGCCCACCAGGTTGGCGGCCCAGATCGCCGGCGGCGTCGGACTGTCATGGGCCGGCATCACCGTCAGATGCGGGTCGTTCTGCGCCAGGCCGAAGGTGGTGGCGTCACCCAGCGTGCCGGCGGTCGCCGCGAAGGCGTGGCCGTACAGCATCCGGTCCCAGGCCCAGCGCGCGGCCAGAAAGGCCCGGATGGAGGCGAGGGAGGCGCTGTCGGTGAACGGGCAGACGATGAAGTCGAACGTCCGGTCGCCCAGGTTGGCCAGCGCCGCGTCGAGCGCCGGGTTGGTGGTGCCGCCCGTCATCTGGGTCAGCGTGACACCGAGGCCGGCCGGGGTGGCCTCGCCGCCGGCGGCGCCGCGGTAGTTCAGCATCAGCGGCAGCTGGTTGCCGTTGAGGCCCTTGTTCTTGGCGGTCAGCGTCACCGTGCTCGTCGCGGCCGCGGCGGTCACCGGCAGGTCGGGCTGCGCGGTGATGGCGGCCGCCAGGGCGGTGGCCAGCTGCGCCGGCGTCTGGCTCGGCACCACCAGCATCTGCACCCGCTCGCCGCCCACATAGAGGTTCAGCGTGCCAGCGGCCGTGGCAGCAGTGGTGAAGGCCACCGAGCCCGTGGCCGCAACGCCGGCACCGGCATCGGCCAGCGGCAGCAGGTGCAGCTCACCGAAGCTGTCGCGCCGACGATAGGCGGCCGCCATGCGGGCCAGCTCGGAGCCGGCACCGGCGGCGCCGCGGCGCCACTCGGCGCCCTGGTCGATCACCGGCAGTCCGGCGGGCAGGGTGCCAGCGGCGGTCATCTGGCCGATCACGAGGGTGCGCTGCGCCTCGCTGCCGGTGTTGCCCTGGCTGTTGTCCAGCTCGGCAAAGAACAGGGGCACCCGCAGCGCGGCGGGGATGTCGCGGAACCCGACCATCAGCGGGGGGCCTCCTGGGCAAGGTTGGGGGTGAACTCGGGCGCGGCCAGCATCGCCTGCAGGCGCTCAGCGGCCAGGAAGCCCTGCACCGCCTCCAGCACCTCCTCAGGCGTGCGGGCGACGCGGATCTCGGTGGCCCGCGCTGGCTCCAGGTAGGAGAGCCGCATGGGCGAGATCATCCAGCCATTGCCGACGCGCTGGATCTCGAGGCGATCATTTGCCATCGGCAGCCTCCGGCGCCTCGACCACGTCGCCATCGCGCAGGCGGCGCAGCCAGTAGTCGGTGCGCGGCACGTCGCGGCCCTCGGCGGGCAGCAGGTCGCGCAACTCGGGGTCGCGCACCGCGCGGCCCTCCGAGGGGATCACCTTCATGGGTGGAGGTCCTTATGGCGCGGCGTCGAAGCGCGGCGCGAAGGTGAGAGTGGGCTCGTCGCAGACGATGGGCGGCGGCAGCAGCCGGTAGCGCTCGCTGAAGCGCAGATCGAAGGCGACCAGGGCACGGCCCAGCGTCTGCTCGGCGTCGCGGCCATGGACGCCAAAGGTGGTCCGCACGCCCTCGATGCGCTCGATCAGGCCGGTGCGCCCGAGCAGCTCGGGCGCCTGCATGACCGCATCGGTGACGGCGCCGGCCAGCGCCTCCAGCTCGTCCTCGACCGCCTCGGCCTGCTCGCCGGCGCGGGAGGCCTCGGCCACCCGGATCTCGACTGCCAGCGTCAGCTCGACGGCGTAGGAGGTGACGGCCGTGCCGGCGCCGGCCGGCGCCTTCTTGTCCTCCTGCCAGGCATAGACCAGCAGCGCCGGCAGCTCGCGCTCCTGCAGCGGCCAACTGCGCCCGCGATAGACCCGGCGCCGCACCGCCGGCACGCGCGCCTTGAGCAGCTCCACCACGGCGTGGCGGATGCGGGCCCGGGCGGAGGGCCAGTCGGTATCGCTCATGGCCCGGCGCTGCCGATCTTCTTGACGGGCAGGTAGACCCAGCCCTGGCCGTCCGGCTGTGCGTCGCTGGCGACGAAGCTGATGCCCCGGACCTGTACGCGGTCGCCCGCGTCATGCACGAAGCCCGGCGGGAAGTCGGCCTGACAGACGCCGATCTGCGTCTGCATGACCGAGACCGGCGCATCGCCATCCAGCAGGGCCTGGAGTTGGAAGCGGTCATAGATCGCCCGCACCCAGAGCAGGCCGGCCTGGCCGCGCGGCTGGTAGGCCACCCGCTCCGGCTCGGCGAAGGCCTCCATGACGGCGGCGTTCAGCGCACCGAAGTCGATGGCCATGGCGCGTCAGGTGCCGGCGCGGCCGCTCTGCAGCATCTCCGGCCGCGTGCAGATGTGCAGCGGGTAGGAGTAGGCTTCCTGGCGCCACCAGCTGTTGCGGTCGCGGTCGAAGATCGGCAGCACGTAGATCGGCTTGCCGGGGGTGTTCACCCAGTCGAAGGTCTCGCCCGGGGACAGCGCGCGCTCGAACACGCCGGGCGCGCCCACGGGGAAGAACTTCACCTTGTCGGCGCCGATGGCGATGGTGCTCTGGTCGTTGGAGCCCTGGTAGTTCAGCCAGTCGATGCCGGCATAGTGCATCGAGGAGAAGGCCGCGCCCTGGCGCAGCTCGGCGGCCGCCTGCCAGTTGAGGTAGGTCTTCACCACGTCCTGGTGGCTGATCAGGTCGTCCCAGAACTCGTCGCCGCAGAGCGCCTGCACGCGGGTGGTGGGGGTCCAGGCGCCCTGTGCCTTGCGCTGCATGTCGCGCACCACCGCGTTGCACTTGCGGCGCAGGTCGCCATCCTTGGGCGTGGTGGCCTTGAGGTTGAAGGCGATCTCGTCGGGCTGTGTGACGCCGAACTCGTCGAACCAGTTGAACAGCACCGAGCCGTCGGCATCGAGCAGCAGGCCCTGCACGGCGCCGAGGCGGTGCCGCTCCCAGGTGTACTCCATGTTGCTGGTCAGGCCGGTGGGGCCGGCCAGGCGCCGCGCCACCTCGGTCTGCAACTGCATCAGCACGCTCTCGGTGCCGAACTCGCGGATGCCCTGCAGCTCGGAGGCATTGATGGTGTCGCCATGCGCCAGGCGCGGCGTCTCGAAGTAGCGCATCTTGCGCTTCTCCGTGGTGCGCTCGGTCAGCGGCGCGCCGCGCTGGCTGGTCGGGATCACCACCAGCACGCCGTTGCGCTCCTCGACGGCGAGCGCCGTGGTACGGATGGGCTTGTCGGTGAAGATGTTGAGCGAGCCCAGGCCGGTCGGCAGGAAGGGCGTGCGCTCGACAAAGCTCGTCAGCTCCAGGGCCGAGAAGGCGTCCTGGCGGAACAGGTTCAGGATGGTCAAGGCGGGATGCTCCATCCGGGCGGCCGCGCGCCATGGGGCGCGCCAGGGTCCAGGCCCAGGGCTGCAGGAAAGGCGCCCGCAGATGCGGGCGCAGGGTGTCAGCGGGCGATGATGCCGCGCGTGGCCAGGTCAGCCAGCCCGGCGGTGCGGCCGGCCGCGTCCACCGCCGCCTCGAAGCGCAGCTCGGACGCGTTCACCTCGGCATCGCGCGCCACGATGGCGACGCGCTTCTGCCCGCCGGCGGGCACGATGACGCCGCCGTAGAGGATGCAGGAGGCGACCTCGCTGCCATCGGTGCCCGCGTTGTCGTAGGGCACTGCGCTGCCATCGGCGGTCAGGGTCGCCAGCACCAGGCCGCCATCCAGCACCAGGTCGGAGCCACCGGCATTCTTGACGACGATGCTGTCGCGGGAGCGAAGGCCGTTGGCCTCGCTGATGATGAAAGCGCCCGGATAGAAGCGCTCGTTGAGAACAGGGCTGACCATCGAGGCGGTCCCTTACTTGCTGCGGATGCCGGCGCGGTTGGCCGCGGCATCCCAGGAGGAGGCCACGGCCTGGCGGCCGGTGGGGGCGGGCGGGGCGGAGCCGGTGGGGCGCGGCGTGCCGAGCGCGCCCATGGCGGCGCCCAGTCCGCCCGAGCGGGCGCCGGTGCCGCCGCCATCGGCCGGCAGGCTGGCCAGCACGCCGATGGCCTCGCGGGCACTCATCTTGGTGGAGAAGGCCAGCTGCGCGGCGGCGGCGACGCGGCCGGTAGCATGCTTGGAGCCGAAGATGCGCGCGCAGCGGGCGCGCTCGCGACGGCGGGCGGCGCGCGCCTTGGGGTCGCGCTCGTCCGCCTCGTCCTGCTCCTCCTCATCATCCTCCTCGGCGGCGGTGCGGCGGCCCTTGGGGTCGCGCTCATCCTCCTCCTCGTCCTCCGAGGCACGCCGGCCCTTCGGCTTGTCGTCCTCGTCTTCCTCTTCGGAGGCGCGGCGGCCCTTCGGCTTGTCGTCCTCGTCCTCCTCCTCGGAAGCGCGGCGGCCCTGCAGCTTGTCGTCCTCGTCCTCATCATCGGAGGCGCGACGGCCCTGCGGTTTGTCGTCCTCCTCGTCCTCGGAGGCGCGGCGCGCCTTCTTGGCCTTGTCCTCGTCCTCGCGCTCATCCTCGGCGCGGGCGTTCTTGCCGGCATGGCCGAGCAGGTGCGCGAAGGACAGCGCCCGCAGCAGCGGTCGGGGCATGGGGTAACCTCATGGATGGGGGCGCCGGCCGAGATCGGCCCGGGCGCGGGGTGTCAGAGGGAGCGGACCAAGTCCGCCATGGCGGCCTGGGGAGCGCGCACCGCGTCCGCGAAGCCGATGGAAACCCCGGCCTTGCCGAGGAAGGTGCCGGCCTGGGTGGCCCGCACCGCCGAGGCCTTGAGGCCGCGGTTGCGCGCGACGGTCTCGATGAACAGCTCGCCCATCGTGTCGATGTCGGCCTGCATGCGCCCCAGCGCGCCCTTGGTGAGCGGCTCGTACTCGTTGCCCTCGGCCTTGAGCTCGCCGTAGCGGATCATGGTCACCGCCACGCCGGCGCTGCCCAGCGCCTTGGAGAAGTCGACATGCATGCCGATGACGCCGACACTGCCGGTGCCGCCGGTGCGGGGCACGGTGATGCGGTCGCAGGCGCTGGCGAGGGCGTAGGCGGCGGAGTAGGCGCTCTCGTCCAGGATGGCGTGCAGCGGCTTCTGACCGCGCAGCCCGTAGACGAAGTCGGTCAGGTCGAAGCACCCGGCCACCTCGCCGCCGGGGCTGTCGATCAGCAGGGCGATGGCCTGCACCTCGGGATCGTCCAGCGCCGCCAGCAGGTTCAGCCGGATGCCGTCATAGCCGGTCATGCCGGACCAGGGCGTCAGGCTGCCGAGCTTCTGCACCAGGGTGCCGGTGACCGGGATGATGGCGACGCCGGCCACCACCTCGTAGGGCCGTGCCTTGGCCTTGCGGCCGAAGCTCTCGCCCTCGTCCTCCTGGTCGAAAGCCATCGGCGCCAGGGCCAGCAGCTCGCCACCCCGGAAGAGGTGGGTGATGCCGAGCCGGTCGGCCAGCGCGGCCATCACCACCTCGGCCTTGCCGGGGTGGATTGCGATGGGCGTGTTGAACAGCCGCTGCGCCAGATGGGGGAAGCGGGTCATCAGCGGACGTTCTCCAGCGTGTCCCAGCCCCAGGGGGCGGGCGTGGCTGCCGACGCGGATTGGCGTCGGGCCGGGGGGATGGGGCCGGGGTGCAGCGCCCCGGAGCGGGCCAGTGTCACCCCGAGGTGGCTGCTGCCGGGTGCCGCCAAGCCCAGCACGCTCTCACCGGTGACCGCGGAGAGGGTGGCGGTGTGCGCCCGGGCCGCAGCAGCCGGCGCCGCGCGCAGGGCAAGCGGCAGCACCGCCGCGAGGCCCAGCAGGCCGCGGCGCTTGAGGTTCGTCATGCGGATGCCTTTCAGCCGTCCTGGCGGGGCAGCTGGCCTTGCTGGTTCTGGTACAGCGGCGAGCCCATGGCCCAGGTGGGCAGGGGCAGGCCGCGCTCCTTCATCATCCCCACCTCCAGCTTCCGCTGGTCGAGGACCTCCACGTAGTCGCGGCCCTGCTCGGCGCACTCGTCTTCCAGCGTGCCGAAGCCCGCTTCCATGCCGAGCACCGCGCCCTGCCGCTCCGCCACGGGATCCACCCAGCCACGCGCCGGGCCGATCCAGTCGCAGCGCATGTAGGCGGTGCGCATCTCGACAAAGGACGGCGCGTTGCGCGGCAGCGGCACCCGGCCCAGGTCGAAGACCTCCTCCAGGAAGGCCCCGTAGATCGGGTTGGCGAAGCCCACCGCGAAGTTGTCGCGGCGCCGCTTCAGCGTCTTCCAGGCCTCCAGCATCGCCGCGCGGGCAGAGCTGTAGTTGGTCTTGCTGTAGTCCCAGGTGAGCTGCTCAGCCGACTGGCCGGTCGCCGCGGCAAAGCGCCGCAGCACCGCGCTCTGGAACGCCTCGAAGCCGCTGTTGGGCCGGGTCGCGGCCACCGACTTGATCTCCTCGCCGGGCGCCAGCGCCGGGATGCGCGCGCCGCCGAGGGAGATCGGGTTGCTGCCGTGGTAGTCCTGGCGGAGCTTCTGGTACTCGCTGAGCCCGCCCTCGTTGAGGGCGTTGTTGACGTCCTCCGGATCGAAGGGGCTCTGGATGAAGGTCGCGAAGATCGTCTGCAGCAGCGCCTGCTGCAGCTCGGCTTGGTCGTATCGGGTCAGCATGCGCATCGCCGGCAGCACCGACGACAGGACGCTGACGCCGCGGTGCTGGCCGCGGCGCTCCACCTCGAAGTCGTGCACCACGATGGGCCGGCCCCAGGGCGTCTCGCGCGGGAAGAAGTCCCAATTCTGCGCCTCGGCCGCGTTGAAGTAGTCGCCCTGGTGCGCCTGGCGGATGTGGTGCCCCACGGCGGCACCCAGATCGTCCACCACCACGCCGCCACGCAGATAGCGCGTGTCCATCTGCTGCTGCGGGTTGGAGAGCCGGTCGGGGTCGATCATCTGCACGCTGGTAGCGTAGCGCGCACCGCCGTAGCCGACGCGTTCCGGCGTCCACAGCATCACCGCCAGTGCGTCGCCGTCGATCAGCTTGTGGCGCAGGCCGAGCCAGAACATCTGCGTCATGGTCAGCTGCCGCGCGGCGTCCGCGTGCTTGCCGGAATCATCCGCCCACATGCGGTACTCGGCCTCGATGGCGGTGCTGGCCTCGTTGGCCCACACCGCGTCGAAGGCCGATCCGTAGCGGCGGAGCGCCTGGTAGTCGGGCTTGGCGACCAGCCGGAACTGCGAGCCGATGGCGCTGTCGAGGATCCGCGTGACGCCGCCGGTGGCCCAGCCGTCATTGCGCACCTGGTCGCGCTGGCGGGCGACCATGCGGTCGCGGTCCTGGTTGATCTCGCCATCGGGCGAGCGCAGCCAGGGATTCCACTCGGCCGTTTCCTGCCCGAAGCCCGCCGCGTCATAGGCGAAGGCGCCGCCCATGCCGCCCGGTGCGCCGCGCTGTGCCGGGGTCATCGCCTGGCTGGCCGTCGCCGCCGCGGCGGCTTGGCGACGGGCCAGGCGGCGCTGCCGGCGGCTCACCGGAACACCACGCCGATGGCACGCCGGGGCTGACCGAGCGCGGCGTTGATCTGCCGGATCAGGCCGCGGATGCGGGTCTCGTCGGCGGCCGTGTAGCTGACCGTGCGCGAGCCATTGCCCTGGGCATAGGAGACGGAGGCCACCTTGGCCCCCGCGGCCAGCTGCAGCAGCGCCTGCTGCAGCTGGGCACGCTGCGCCCCCAGCTCGGCATGCGTCATGCCGGCGAAGGTGCCGCTCTGGATGGTGGCTGACATGCTGTCCTCAGGTGACCCAGCGCGCCTTGCGGGGCACGGCCGGACGGGGCGCCGTAGCGGGTGCCGGCGCGGTGGTGGATGCCGGCGGCCGAGGCGCGCCGGGCGTGGCAGGGGAAGTGGCCGGCGGTGGGGCCGCCGGCGTCATAGCCGGGATGGCTGCCGGCGGCGGGATCTCGCCCGGCGCCGGCTGGTAGGGCAGCGCGACATCGGCCACACGGCGGTTCAGCGCGGTGCCGAGGTGCACCAGGCCGCACAGAGCGGCATAGGCGTAGACCCGGCAGTCCAGCGCCTCGTTGCGCCGGCCCGGGAGAGGTTCCCAGACGCGGTACCGCTTGGCGCCCTTCTCGACCACCTTCTGCCGCTCGGCCAGCAGCTGGCTATACCAGCCGATGTCGCGGTCGGACGGCACATGCATGAAGCCGGGTCCGTGCGTTTCCAGGCCGAGGCGGCTGCGCACCACGTCCTTGGCGCTGTTCACGCCGATGACGATGGGCCGGTAGGTGGCCTTGGTGCGCGCCATCGGGCGCTTGGTGGGCCAGACCGGGTTGCGCTGCCCGTTGGTCGCACTCTCGCCCTTGATGCCCCAGATCTTGCGGCCGAGCCGCGCCTTGCAGAACTGGTAGACCTTCTCGGTGTTGTGGCCGCCGGTGTCGATGCAGGTCGCCGAGATGACGAACGGGCGGCCGTCCTCGCGGTAGAAGGTGCGCTTGAGGTAGGCATCGACCTGGTCCCAGACCTCGTCGCTGTTGGCGTCGCCCTCGAACACCACGTAGTCGAGCGACCAGCTCTCCTCGTTGTGCCCCCAGCCCACCAGCTCCAGCTCGACACGGTCGGGTTGCACGTCAGCGCCGACCGTCAGGATGCCGACGCCGAAGGGCACCTGGCCGGCCCACACCTCGCCGCGCTGCGCCAGCTTCTCGACGGCGAGCTGCTTGATGCCGTGCGCCCGGTAGGGCAGCCCGGCCTGGGTGTTCCACCAGGTCAGCTTGCGGTCTTCGTCGCCCTGCGCGGCCAGCCACTTCTCGGCGATGTCGGCCGGCCGGTCCTTCTGCCAGGGGGAGTAGAGCTTGCCAGCCTGGAAGCCCGCGTGCTTGTTCGGCACCGCCCAGCTGCCGCAGTGGCGGCACTTGGCCCGGTAGACCGCCCAGCGCGGGCCGGTCCACCAGTCCCAGACGGCATCGACCGGATCGGCCGCCGCGGGTGAGGGCTGCAGAACGCCGTCCTCGTCCGGCTCCTCCGCCGCGCGCCAGGCGCGCTCGTAGGCTTCCAGCGGCATCTGGTATTCGCCGCAGCAGGTGAAGGGCCGCGTCTGGTGATGGCGGATCGTCGCCAGCGCCTTCAGGCGTTCGCCCTCCGACCAGCCATGGCGGCAGGCCTCGCAGTAGATCCGCGCTGTCTCGGGGCGGTGGGTGCCGCCGTCCTTTTCCCAATCGACATGCTTGAAGAAGTCGAGGAACTGGCGGTGCGAGCAGTCCGGGCAGGCGATCGAGGCCCGGCGCTGGTCGGATTCCTTGTAGCTCGCCTCGATGCGGCTCTCGTCCTCGACGGTGGGCGAGCAGACGCGGAGCGATAGCCAATTGAGCGCGAAGGAGGCGGTGCGCTCCTCCGCCAGCATGATCGGGTCGCCCTCGCGGGTGACCGGGTACTTGTCGACCTCGTCACACAGCAGCACGCGGATCGGCCGGCGCGCCAGGTTGTCCGGGCTGCCGGCGCCGGCCAGCGCCAGGAAGCCGCCGGGAAAGCTCTTGTAGAGCAGGCTCTCGTCGCCCTTGCGGGTCTTGGAGCTGCCGACCAGCGCCCGCAGCTTCGGGGTCGCCCGGACCATCGGCGTGATGCGCTCGCGCGAGAACTGCTCGGCCGCCGCCTCCTTGGGCTGGATCAGCAGCATCGGGCAGGGGTCGAGGTGGGCGTGGAAGCCGAAGACGTTCTCCAGCAGCGCCGTCTTCAGCAGCTGCGTGGAGACCATCGCGGTGATGATGTGCACGCCGGGCTCGGTGACAGCGAGCATCGGCCCGCGGGCCACCTCCACCGTGCCGGTGTTCCAGTCGCCGGACGCGCTGCCGGCCTCCTTGGCCAGCTTGCGGACCTTGTCCGCCCAGTCGGGGACGCTGATGCGCGGCGGCGGGGTCCAGCCCTTCCGGGCGGACAGAAAGAGCTGCTCAGTCTTCGGGAGAGGTGAAGTCGGCTTCCGGCTCTCCAAGCGCTTCAAGCTGCTGCTGGACATAGGGTGTCAGGGCCTCAACCACCTTGGCGGCTTCCAGACCCAAATCGGCCGCCAGCAGCGGGCCGATGCGGGTCGGCCAGTTCATCCAGGCGTCGCGCGCCTGACGGGTCGTCTTGAAGAGCACCGTCTGAGCCACGGCGAGCTCCACCAGGGCGTTCGCCGCCTGCTGGGCGGCCAGCACCTGCTTGAGTGCCAGGGCGGCCTGCTTGGCGCGTTCCGAGACGGCGAGCGTGGGCGTCCGGCCGCCGAGCACCTGGCGGGCGAACTCGTCCAGGTCGAGATCCTCGTCGTCGCCGTCCTCCGGCTCCTCCGGGCGGCGCTGGCGCCGGAGGGCGCCGCCGCGCGGCTGCTCCTCCCGCTCCTCGAGGACGCCCGCCGGTGCGGACACAGGGGCGCGGACAGTGCGGACAGGAGGTGCGGACATGTCCGCAGTGTCCGCAGAGGTGTCCGCAGCCTTGTCCGCATGCCGGTTGGCCTTGCGCCAGCCGCTGCCGACCAGCGCCGGGTCCAGCGATCCATCGGGCAAAGTGCCGAGGAATCCGCCATTTATGGCGCGCCGGACCAGCTTGTCGTTGCAGCCCTCGCGACGGGCGAACTCGCGGATGGAGATCCCTGCGGACAGGGGTGCGGACACTGCGGACAAGATTTTGACCCCCTCAGCTGGGGTTGGAGCGCGGGGTGAAATGGCCCGCGCCCCACCCCCCTCCAGGAAGGACCCAAGAAGGGGGGTGGGGGGAGGCCGGCGGAGGCGAGGCCGGGATGCTCAGCGCCGCGCCGTGGCCAGGGCCTTGGCGAGCGATTGGCGGAAGGCCACGGGGAGAACCGAGGCGGCCACCTTCGTGACCCGCCGCTTGAAGCCGAAGCGGGGCTTGTAGGTCGCCTTCGTCGTGTAGAAGGCCAGCAGCTTCAGCTTGCCCTTCGTCCGCTGGTACAGGCCGGCGACGCCGTCGATGACCGCGCTCGACACGCCCTTGCGGGCCTTCGCCGCGGCGAAGGTGCCGCGCGCCGTGTTGCCGTACTGGTTGGTGCGGATGGCGCGCGGCAGCACGATGGCGCGCTTCTCCGGCGTCCGGGTACCGCCCGTCTCCTGCACCTCCAGGTACTCGGCCTGGCGGTCCTTCACGAAGACCCGCGCCTGCAGCCGCCCCTTCGTTGCCCGCGTCATGCTGATGGCGTTCATGGTGAAGGGCGTCGGCCGATCGAAGATGCGCGGCAGCTCCTTTCGCACCGAGTTGGCCGCCACCTTGGCGGTGTCGTTTAGCGCGGTCGCGGCGGCGTAGGGCAACTGACGTCTGGCCAGATTGTCCAGACGTCGGGCCAACGGCTGCAGATCTGTCTGTATATCGAACACCGAACTATGACCCAGCCAATTGCCAACCAAACCATCCAACTGCCATCAAAATTAAGAGAAGGAAGCTGAAAAATATTAACTCGAGCAACAGGCCGTGGATAACACCGCGCATCAGCGTCCTCCACTATTGGGTGGGTCAACCTCGACCAGATGTCCGGAGTAGAGCAGAGCATTGAGGATTTTGCTGTCTTGCCTCCCGTACCAACCAGGGCCGAGGTAGACCCGAGTGCCGCGAGGCCAGCTCAGAAAGGTGCTCACGGAGCAGTCACCCACTGCATGCACCTTGTCGCCGTCCAGTGCTTGGAAGCAATCCTGCCCTTTGTTCTTCCAGCCCCATTTCTCAATCGCTGCCTGCTGGGCAAGGCTGAGATCGCCACAAACCAGCAGTGCTGATGAAAACTTCGAAGCCAGTTCATTGGACTTCAGAGGTTTAGACATTTCAGTTGTGACAAACATTCAACTTCTCCGAAATTGAGTGCCTGACGAGAAGGAGCAGGATCTTAGGTGTCCTGCCCTTCATTGATACAACCAAAAATGGGCAAAAATTTTCGTGTCACTACCGTTATGGTGTTGCCAATTTCGTGATCACCGAATCTCAAGCGTGGTGTAGGCTGAACGGCCCTTCTTTGGCGGCAGCCGCTTGCCCAGCATCGAGCGCGTGATGAGTTCCCCTGGAAGATCAGGTGTGCCCAGCACCTCGGTGCGGGTCAGCACATGCTTGCCTGCATAGGCGATAGGCGCCTCGCCCATCGCTGTCAGCAGCACCGGCTTCAGCTCCTTCAATCGCTTCTCCAGCCGGTTCTTCTCCGGCGCCATCACGGCGTATTCCGCCGCCGCCTTGATGATGGCTGCGTCGGTCAGTACCGGATGATTGCTGCCGGCGACAGGCGCGACAACCGGGGCTTCGGCTTCGGCAGGCTTGCGGGCACGGACCTTTTTGGGGGTTGCGGGATCAGCCGGGTTGCGGGCCATCGGGGGAAGTCCTCTTCAGGATGCGCGCCACCTGCACGGGGTGCCAGACGTCACCACCGGCCGGTGTGCGGATGCCGCGCGCGGTCAGCGCCTCGGCGATCTGGGTGTGATTGGTGCAGCCCGCGCGCTGCGCCGCCTGGATGGCTGGCAGCACATCCCGGGCATGCTGCTCGGCACGGGCGATGCGGATCCCGGTGGCCTGGCGCGCGGCCGTGCCGTTGCCAGTGCGGAGCCGGGGATTGCCGAGCCGGATGCCGCGCGCCTTTGCCGCCTGCAGGGCGGCCTTGGTGCGTGCGGAGATCATCTCGCGCTCATGCTCGGCGACGGCGGCGAGGATGTGGATGGTCAGGCGGGAAGCGTGGGGGTTGTCGCAGGCGACGAACTCGATGCCCGCCTCCATGAGGTTGGAGACGAAGGCCACGTTGCGGGCCAGGCGGTCGAGCTTGGCGATGACTAGGGTGGCGCGGCGGGAGCGGCAGGCCGCGATGGCCGCCGCGATCTGCGGCCGGTCGTTCTTCTTTCCGCTCTCCACCTCCCGGAACACATCCAGGATGCGGCCGCCGGCCGCGCGCACATGGCGCTCAACCGCCTCTTGTTGGGCCTCCAGGCCAAGGCCGCTGGCGCCCTGCTTGTCGGTCGAAACGCGGTAGTACGCGATGAACCCTGGCACGCCGCCCCCGCCTCCCAGCCTCTTCAGCGGGGTTTTGCGGGCCATTCTGGGAGCCGATCATGGGTCGGTGGGGGTGAACACTTCCAAACGGACGTTTGACGAAATGTGCAGGCTACTTCGTCAACGCCGAAAGTAAGAGGCTACTTGCTCGCCTGAGGCTTGCCGCAGCACAAGGCCAGGAAGCCGGCCAAGTCTTCCCGGCTACAGGACAGCTTGCCTGCGGCTTCATCCAGCTCTGCGGGAGTGATTCTCTCGCATTCGGCCTCTGAGCGACACTGGTCGGCCAACTGCAGTATCCGCGTCCACCCACTGCTCTTTTGGAGACTGGAGGTAGCGAGCTGGCGGTTCACCCAATCGGTGAGAAAGGCTTCAGGAGCACGGACCATATGGATCCAGTAAGCCTGCTCTGCAGCCTGCTGTCACCACCATCTGTTTCAAGGGCTGACGGACGTTGCCACCGTTGGTACAGCCGCGCCCATTTCATGGGGCGGCTGCGCCGGCGGCGGCAGAGCCTCGTCATCGGCGAGCGGCCACATGCTGGTGACGCGCAGCGCGGCGCACTGCGGGTGGTTCACCCCACAGATCCGGTGCGGCTGGTCGCGCTTGGCCGGGCAGATGCAGGCATAGGGCGTGGTCATGCGAGCACGCCCAGCGCCACGATGCCCTTCTGCCGGAGCGGAAAGGCCAAGCGCTCCATGGCCTCACCCCAGAGCCGGGCCTCGCCATGGTCGCGCTTCGGATCCGGCGTCGCCTGGCGCTCGCCCCAGATGCGCAGCACACGGGCGTGCGCCAGGTCGATGCGGCGCTGGCGGTAGAGCCGGTCGAGGCATTTCACCACGTCATCCGGCTCGCAGGGGCGCGCGGTCCGTCCGGGCTGGAGGCACAGGCCGGCACCGCCACGGCGCGCGATCAGCGCGGCCATGGTCCAGAGCCAGGCATCCTCAACAGTGTTGAACGGCCGCGCGCCCCCATCCGCGCCCTTGCCAGGCGCGTCGGTGAGGTTCATCGGAAGGCTTTCTGCGGGGGGAGACGCGCCTCAGCGCGCGGGCAACAAAAAACCCGGACCCCTTCCGGGCTCCGGGCGCACCTCTAGCGGCAGCGGGTTGAACCTCGCAAAACCGTGAGCGGCTGTCAAGCACGATGTCAGGGCAGGCCCATATGGGCCGCCAGGTAGTCGAGGGCGGCCGGTACCGACGCCATGGCCGGGTGCGGTTCGTGCTGGATCACCAGAGCCCGCACGGCATCGGCAGGACGCGTGCCACAGTCCCGCTGGATCAGCTCCATCCAGGCCTGGTACTGTCGCCAGGCTGTGCGAGCCGCTCGCTCCTGATCGCCCGTCAGCTCCTGCCCCACCGCCCGGCCGCCAGAGCCCCAGCCCTTCGGCAGGGCCAGCGCCGGCAGCGCGTCGCGCCAGTATTGCCGCAGCCACCCGGCGGCTTCCTCCTGGCACTCGGTGAGCCCCAGCGCCACCAGCGGATCATGATCGGCTGTCGCCAGGGCACTCGATCCTGGCACCCCAGAGTGGCAGATCGGCCGGGCGCGCATGGCCGCGCCATCCGCACCCCGGTCGCTCTGCAGGATGCCCACCCGAGCAGCCGCGCGCTCCTGCGCGGCTCGCCGGTCATGGGCACTCAGGGCAGCAACGCGCGTCGCCTCGGCGCGCTGCACATCCCGGCGCTGCGCGGCCAGCTCCTGGCCCACCAGCAGCCCTGCCCGCTCGCGGAATCGCCGCGCCTGACCGGGGTCAGGCACGTCCACCCCCGGCGCGACGGCGCGGCGATGGCTGGTAGGCAGGATCGAGCCCGGCTCGGGCGCTGCCGGCGGCTCCGCCAGCAGCTCGCCCTGCACACGCGCCCAGATGCGCGAGACCCGCCGGGCCCAGAGCCGGGCGGGGAACTGACCGTCGGCGCAGTTGGAGCGCCGAACGCGGCCCGCCGAAGCGGGCGAGGATCCCTGCGCGAAGGGCGGCAGGGCGACAGACAGATGCGACACACGGACCTCTGGCGGCGGACCCCCGACCGGCGCCAAGACGAAGTGCTATCACGGGTGCGTGATCAAGAGTAGCAAGATTTGCGTTAAACGCAATTTCCGCGTGCAGTTTTTTGGCCGAGAGCGCGGAAAGGGCGAGATGGATCATGCTGCGGCCGCCATCTGCGCGCCCAGCAGGCGCTGCGCGACCTGCCAGGCCGGCAGGTCGTGGGCCCGCATGAAGCCCTCCATGCGCAAGCGCTCCTGGTGCTCGGCCGAGACGCCGGCCCGAACGACCTGCACGTAGCGCTCCACCCGCTCGCGCTGCTGCGGCAGCAGCCCATCGTCATCGCGGATCAGCGGCATGGGCTCCTCGGCCGCGTTCAGTCCGGAGCTTCCCTCCTTGGCCCGCTTCATCCGGGCGTCGATGGCGCGGAAGATCCAGCTCACCGCGTCACGCCTCGGCTCCTCCAGAGCCTCCTCCAGCACCCCCAGCACCAGGGCGCAGTCGTCTCTCGCGGCCTGAACGAACTTCCCCAGCAGGGCCTTCGCGGAACGATGCGGCTTGCCCGTCAGCCGCTTCAGCAGCTCCAGCCCCTCGGTGTCGATTTCCTCCCGAACATCTCTGCCCGCTTCCGGCACGGCCGGCGCAGCCGGCGGCGTTCCTGAGCGAAGCGAAGGAACGGAATCTCCTCCCCTCCCTCCTTCCTCCTCCATCGGCCCTGACAATCGCCGACTGGTCGGCGACCGGTCGCCGACAGGTAGCCGACCGTCCGGCGACGCCTTCTGCGAGGCGCGGCGAGCGGTCGCTGCCATGTCGCCGTCGCCGTCATCGCCGCCCATGGGAGGCAGAGGCTTCTCGGAGCAGGTGTGGCTGTTGGATGGAAGATCGACGTAGCGGGCCACCTCGTCCGTGATAGGATGCACGGCCTTCGGCTTCTCAGGGCGCTGGAAGCGGCGAAAGTTGCGGATCGCGCCAAAGCTCTTCCCGTCGACTTCGTAGCGCATCAGCATGCCGGCGTTGCGCAGCTCCTCCAGCAGCTCGGCAGCGTCGCAGGCATCTGCGGGAAGGATGCGCATCTTCAGCGTGAGGACCTTCCAGGCGAACACGCCCTGGTCGTCGGCTTCGGTCCATAGGCCGATGACGAAGAGCCGTGCCGCGTGAGAGACAGAAACGAAAGCTTCGTCCGTGAAGAGGCCTGGATGGATGCTACGGATGCGCGCCATGACTAGACCTCCAACGTCTGCAGGGACACGAACCCACCTTCGGCCAGCCGCGCCATGCGCTCGTGCACCGCAGACGCCGGCACGCAGCTGTGCTGCGCAATCTCGGCCAGAGTGGTCGTGTGGGTCGGTTCTTCGGCCGAGAGATCAGAAAGGCTGACGAGCACCGCCAGCAAGCGGTGGTCGATCAGCCGCACTCGCCCGAGTGTGATGCGAGGGTGAATGCCCTGATCTTGGCCTTGGGGGTCGCGATCTGTAGTCATGTCCCGGCATCCATGGAGTTGATCGGAAGCGCCGGCGGTTGCAGCCGCGGCGCTTCATCTGTGGTTTCCGCAATCCACCCGAGGCGAGGCCCATCGGCCGGCGGCGCTGCATCCCAGACCATCCAGGCATAGGGAGTGGCGCCGCCCGTCTCTCGGGCATTCGGGTCATCGCCGCGCCACATCGTCAGGCGCGACGAGAACACCCAGATTCGGTTCGGAGGCCGGACGCGAAACAGCGTCCGGTGCCTGCGCATCCCTTCCAGGAAGGCGAGGCGCAACAGCAGGGCCACCCGCTGTGCTCCGAGCGCCTGCGCATGCAGCAGGAATGGCGCAGCCAGGCTGTAGGGCGGATTGGTGACGATGCTGGCGCTGCCACCACGCATCGTCTGCTCGCGCAGAAAGTCGACGCCGCCTAGGCCCCAGCCGCGCGGCACCAGGTCAGTGCTGTGCGTCTCGTAGCCGGCTGCAATCAGCACGCGCGCCATGGCGCCATCGCCAGCCGCGCACTCCCAGATCGGGCCCGGGAACGTCTCGCGCGCCAGCAGCGCGGCCGTGGCGGCCGGCGGCGTGCGGAACCACTCATGCGGGTCCTGCCGCGCGCCGCGCCGCTCGCGTTTCAGGCGCCCGCCGCCGACCCCACCCGGTAGGCCGTCGACGGCAGGCTGCCGCTCACCATAGGGGCGGGGGACCCCCGGTGAGATCTGGATGGGGGCGCTCATGCCGGCCCCCGGATCTTGCGCTGGGCGCGGTGCCCTTGCAGCGCTGCCAAGATCCGCATTCCCTTGCGCACGACATGCGTGATTTCGCGTTCGAGTGCGGCCTCGTCCGCAGCGCACAGCACGCCATCCGCCAGCCCTTCGGCGAAAGCCTGATGGAACTCGCCGAACTCCTGGCTCAGCTTCGCCACCAGATGCGGCAGGCTTTCGGAGGCGGTCTCGTCCAGGCGCGTCAGGGTGTAGCCGCGGCGCTGCACCAGCAGCTCGGTGATGGGCGACGCTTCGGAGACCTCTTCCAGCCGGTCCAGCACATCGAGCGCGATGAACTGGCAGATATGCGGACTTTGGTAGCCGCTGAGCACCGTTGTGCCGACCCGCGTGCAGGAGGCCGCCGCTGCCAGCCCGCCCACGCGCTCGATCAGCATTCGGGTGCTGGTCTTCAGCGCCAAATCGCCAGTGGAAAGGGGACGCTGCGCCATCATGCGAAAGGCTTTCTATTGGCCACGCTCAGGCTATGAGCGAGAACTGCCAATGACCTATGCCCGGAAGGGTTGTGGCGGCGGGCGCAGCTTGGCCCTGGAGAGGTCGGGCGGGGCATATCGGCCTTCTGGCGGATCTGGGTTTAGGGCTCTGCGCAGGGGGCTGCGCAGGAACAGGCGGATGGATCTCGATGCGGCGACAGTGGGAGACCTGTTCCTGGGTGCGACCATCCTGCTGGCCACGATTGCACTCGCCATCGCGCGGCCATGGCGCAGGCCAAGAGCCACCGATGAGGCAAGCCGCTCTTCCCAGCCTGCCCAGCGCAAACCCACTCCATGTCATTGCTGCTCACCGCCTGAGGGGGAGCCGCCCAGCACGTAGTCGGTGCCGGACCCAGCACCACCACAGCCGGTCGCCAGGTGGCGCACTCATGTGCCAGGGTGATGTAACTGCCAGGCCCCACATCACGCAGCGGCCTCAGCAGAAATCGAAATGGTCGCGGGCGCTAACCTCGCTGCCCGGTCAAGAGCCAGGTCTTGTGGCGTGACAGCGCCTTTTGAGGCATCGGCCACCGCATGCCACTTCCCGTCTGGAACCCCATCCTTGCGCCACGACGCGAGCGTACGGGCGGAAATGCCGACCTCCGCACGGAAGACGGCAGATCCACCAGCAGCCGCGACAGCTCGGTTCAGGGGCGATTCGACCATGCCTGCAAATATGCAGTTATTCTGCATGGGATCAATCCCGAACTATGCATCCCCAAACAGGGACACTGAGTGCAGTTTTTCTGCCATGAACAGCAGCGAACATAAGCGCCAAGTGGCCCAGAACCTGACAATCTTGCTCAACGCCGTTGGGTTACCGGATGCGGAAGTCGCTCGCTCAGTTGGCATCAGCAATAGCAAGCTGGGTAATTGGAAACGGGGCGACAACTATCCGGATCCTTTTGTCTTGGTCCTGATCTGTGAGCGCTATGGAGCAACGATGGATTGGTTCTACCGTAGCCGGGTTTACGGAATGCCGGCAGAACTGACAGACCGCATTATTGCCGCCACTTCCAAGGCAGACACCCCGACACGCCGTAGCCGCAAGAAGCCTTCATCATCTCCCTGATTCTTTCTGTCTCGATCATACGCGCTAGAGGTAGCCTTTCCACTTAAAAGAACATTGCGGGAACACTCTAAAGGGGCTTACCTAATCTGCGCAATGCAGAAATTATGCACAAACAGATTGATCGTGTGCAGAAAAACTGCATTATTATCTCGCCGATCAGTGAGGAGATGATGCTGTGGCTATGAAGCCCCTGACACCCATCGACGGGTCTATCGTCGACACGCCTGCCACATCCCCTTCTGCGCCGCCTGCCGGCATTCCTGTCGATCTGCTGCGCCCTGCCGCACCAACCCTCCGCGACGCGCTGACCTACATCCGCGTCCAGGCTGAGGCGGCCGCGACCCGCGCCGCTGCGCTCGCGCAAGAGGCGCAGGCCATGCAGGAAATGGCCGAGGCAAACCGTGCTCATGCCCGCCGCCTGGAAGATGTCCTTTTCCTGCTGGGAGAGGCGGCATGAACGCGCTCACGCCGCTCCAGATCGCCTTCCCGCCTGTCCTCGCCCCGCATCCGGATACGCCCGTGCACGCTGTGCTCCAGCAAGCGCTGTCGCTTGCGACGCTCGCCCGCACCGTCGCGCTGCTAGTGCGCGAGGCCTCGCCGCTTCCGGTCGACATGACGCAGCGTCAACTGGCCCTGCTGCTTCACCTGGCCACGATGGAGGGGCCTCACACGGTGCGGGGCTTGGCCGACGCCCTCCGCCTCTCCAAGCCTGCTATCTGCCGGGCGGTCGACGTGCTGAGCGAGGCGGCGCTGGTTGAGCGGAAGCCGGATCTGCGCGACCGCCGCAGCGTACTGCTGGCGCTGACGAGCACGGGCCGCGGGGCGGTGCACGCGCTGGCGTACCAACTCTCCACCCCCAACGAAGCATGAACGCCATGCGTGGACTTTTGCGGCCAGCCGCAGAAGCGGCGCTCGCCCCCTCCCCTATTGCTGATGCGGCCGAGCTGCTCGCGCATCTCCGCGCGGGCGACCTGCTCTCCAAATGCCACAGCACCGGCTGGCACCTGGTGCGAGCCGACGCCCCCGTGGCCAGTGAGGCGGTTCTGGCCCTGCAACTGGCGGCCGAGGGGCGCCTGATGCCCGCTGGTGACGTTCTGCCGGGCATGGATACCGGCCTGTCGCAGACCTGGGAATGGGAAGACGCGCCTCGGCCAAGTCCGGCGTTGCTCGACGTCTTCGACGTCCGCAACATGCTCAAGCGAGATGTGGCCGCCGCCGGCAGCGCGACGCTGTATGCGGAATCGCGTGCAGCGCCCGGCCAGCGGCCGCTGACACGCTCACAGATCACGGACGTGACCGGCGGCCATAAGCACCCCACACCTGCCGTGTTGCGGGTGATGGGGCTGACCCAGCGCTATGTGCTGCTGGCTGATCTGCGGAGGCGCCAGTGACCAACGCGCCCCCTCCCCCTCCGCCGATCCTGCAGGAGGTGCGCCGGCACGCCGAGCGCACCGAGGCGCTGGCCGACTACCGCGAGAGCCGCCTGGGCGGCTTCCGTCAGGATACCGCCGCGGCAGCCGAGATCGCTGTCGAGCGGCGTGTGGCCGCATGGATCCGCCAGCAGCTCCAGCAGCAGGAGGCGCTGCATCATCGGCTTCGGCAAGACGCGGCCGTGGCGATACGCTGATGATGGTTCACGGAACCTGCGCTGGATGCGGTCCCACCCCGTGCGATTATGCCACCATGCTCTGTAACGAATGCCTCCAACTCCTCACTCCGCAGGACAACTGCGAATGCACCTAATGCTAGCTTTCTAGCTAGATATATAGCTAAATAGCTTTCTAGCTATTTAGCTATTATGGAGGGTGGGCTTGTGATTCTGATGGTTGGCGGAGAGAAGGGCGGGGTGGGCAAAACCACTCTGGCCACTCACATGGCGGCCGCGCGTGCCGCTGCCGGGCGCAGCGTTGTCCTGGTCGACGCTGACAGCCAGGGTACCTCGACCATATGGAGCGACGCCCGGAAGGAGCACAAGCAGGTTCCGCAGTTCCCGTGCGTCAGCCTGCGCGGCGGCAAAGTACATGTCGAGCTGAAGGAGCTGTCCCGCCACTATCAGGATGTGGTGGTGGACACCGGGGGCGCAGATAGCCAGGAGTTTCGCTCGGCCATGCTGGCAGCCAACATGCTGCTGATGCCCTTGCGCCCCGGCTCGTTCGATTTCTGGACCCTGCTCAAGATGCAGGAGGTTGTGACTCTGGCCGAAGGCTTCAACGACAACCTGAAGGCAGCGGTGTGCCTGTCGCAGGTACCGCCCACGGCTGTGGATCGAGCCCGCAAGGAGGCGGCCGAGGTCATGGCCGATGTGCCTCGCTTTACCCTCTTGAACTGCATGACGGTCTTCCGGGCTGCCTTCAACCACTCTGCGGGTGAGGGACTGACGGTGGAGGAGATGCCGCGCCGGGACACTAAGGCCTGTAGCGAGATTGCATTCCTTCATGACGAGATCTTCGGGGAGGCTTGACCATGGCAATCAAGATGCCGCGCCGGCCCGCCGCACCAGCCACTGCGGAAGATTTCATTGCTGGAGCGAGCGCTGCTCCAGCGCCTCGCCAGGATCTTCCGTGGCGAGATCCTAAGGTGCGGCCAGACCTACGAGTCCAAATGAATGCGAAGGTCCCAGAACCGCTGGCCCTGAAGTGCCACTACTTGGCGCTTCGTCTAGGAATGCGGAAGCAGGATGTCATTGAGCAGGCTTTGGCAGAATGGACCGAAGCCGAGCTGCGGAAGCTAGATCTACCCAGCTAGAAAGCTAGCTAAAAAAATAGCTTTCTATCTTTCTAGCTATCTATCCAACTGAAATTAAAGGGCTTGTCATCGGAAGCGCGGCCGGGAATCATTCTGCTCTAGGCTGCGCAATCCTGCCGGCCGAAAACAGAAAAGGGCCGGCCCCGCCGAAGCAGAACCGACCCCCTCTGATATCCAAGCGTAGCCCGGACGGTGTGAGAACCCCAGGCTATTCGCTCGGCCTCAAAATCGCAAGCATCTTGCGGTATGGGGACACTGCGTCCTGCGGGCTGGCAGAAGCCATGCCTGACTTGATGACGCGCGTGGCCAGCCTTGTGGCTGGCATACCGCGCGAGCTGCACCAGAAGCGGCTGGCCGAGGAGTACCTCGCCGGCGGTCTGGACATCGCTGACACCCTGCCGACGCTGTACGCGCTGCATGCCCGCTGGGATGCCCGCCGGGAGCCGCAGGCGCCGCGGCCGCGCAGCACCCCGCGTGAGCCGCGCTCGACGGGCCGTTACGTGCCGCACATCAGCCTGGATCCGGTGACCCATCTACGCGGCTGTGCGCTCTCGGTGCTGCTGCTGGTGCGCTCGCTGGCCGACCAAGCGGGGCGCCTGGTGACGCTGACCGCCTCGCTGGCCACCCAGCTCGGCTACACGCGCCGCGCGGTGCAGTACGCCTACCACCAGCTGCGCGCCGCCGGGTACCTGGAGCACCGCTACGACGCCCAGCGCGGCGTGGTGGTGCTGGAGCTGCTGGAGGCGGTGCTTCCGTCGCCGGAGGCGGTGCAGGCCCGTCAGAACGAGCGCCGCGCCCCCACGCCCAAGACCGGCTGGCGCGAGGCGTGGATGCGGCGGGTGCAGGCCCTCAGTGCCCTGGCGCGGAGGGGGGTGCGAAATGCCGTTCGCCCATTAAACGTCTCTCAGATTCAAAGGGGTAGGGCAGGGGAGCAGCTCTCCAGCCTGATGGTCAGCGCCACCTGGTCAGTGGGCAAAGCGGCAATGAGGCTGTGCTGATTGCGGCGGGATCGCGGAAGCCCGAGGCTGTGCGCGATAAGCCGAGATTATCGTCCGCAAGTAAATGCTGATGCTTGCGCACAGGAGTGCTAGTTTGGTCGTCATGGACACGCACTCTTTGCAGGCTGCCATTCGCTTCGGGCTAGGAGCCCGTCCGGATCAAGCGCTGCCTCGTGACCCATTGAGTTGGCTGGATGCGCAACTGGAAGGACCAGATTTAGCGCCGCCGATCCCGGCAGGCTGGCCAGCGCCACCTACAGTGCGGGATGGGTACCGGAACTGGGCCGAAGGCGATAAGCGGCGCGACCAGAGGCCACCCCGCCAACCGCATCCGGTGGACTACGCTTTTGCTGCAGAAGTGGTGGCACTGCAGGCGTTGCGCATCGACACTGCAACTCCCTACCGCGAACGGCTGGTTGAGTTCTGGGCCAATCATTTCACCGTCAGCCGACGGGCCGGCTATGGCGTTGCCAGCACGGTGGGCCCCTTCATGCGAGATGCTATCCGCTCGCACGTTACAGGCACCTTTGCTGATATGCTGGTGGCAGTGGCGCTGCACCCGGCCATGCTGTCCTACCTAAGCCAAACACAGTCGATTGGACCGAACAGCCCGCTCGGCAAGCAGCGCAAGCGCGGGCTGAATGAGAATCTGGCGCGCGAGATCCTGGAACTACACACCGTCTCGCCTGCTGCCCGCTACAGCCAGCGCGATGTCACCGAATTTGCACGGTTGTTGACCGGCTGGACAGTGGAGCGGATGCGCGAGCCCTACGGGGCTGTGTTCCGCGCCAATGCACATGAGCCAGGCGAGAAGATCGTGCTCGGCCGCCGCTTTGGTGAAGGTCCGGCGGAGGTGGAGAAGGCACTGCGTTTCCTGGCGGCGCATCCCGCAACCCAACGCTTCCTGGCCACCAAGCTAGTGCGGCATTTCGTCGCCGACGATCCGCCGCCGGAAGCGGTGACCCGTATTGAGGCGGTGCTGACAGACACGGGGGGTGACCTTGCGGCCGTCGCACGCGCCCTGCCGCGGCTGGAACAAGCATGGAAGCCGCCCTTGTCCAAGCTGCGTACGCCGGCTGATTACGTCACGGCAGCCCTGCGTGCCTGCGGCGCTGCTGGCACGGAGTTCGCGCAGGTGGCTCGGAAGGGCTGTGATATGCTGCACCAATCCTGCTGGCTGGCGGAGCAGCCGAATGGCTGGCCCGACCATGCCAGCGCTTGGCTGGGGCCTGAGCCAACCATGCAACGGCTCGATTGGTGCTACGAACTGGCCGGTCGCTTCGCTCGGCTAGAGCCTATGGCGGTGCTGGACACCGCGCTAGGCCCCCTTGGGCGGACGGAAACCCGGCAGGCTTTGCGCGGTGCCGGCTCCCCGCGCGACGCTCTTGCCCTATTATTTGCCAGCGCGGAGTTCCAGCGCCGATGAGCCATCTTCCGAACATCGGGCGACGGGGCCTTTTGCTCGGTCTGTCCGCACTGGCCGCTACCCGGAATGCGCGGTTGGCAGTAGCGGCGCCGCCTGTGATGGGCCAAGCCGGCGATCGTCGCTTGGTGGTGGTGATCCAGCGCGGTGCCATGGACGGACTAGCGGCACTCGCCCCTTACGGCGATGCGCAGTACCGCGAGTTACGCGGTCCGCTGGCGCTGCCGGAGCCCGGTCAGGAGGACGGTCTGCTAGATTGCGGCGGCTTCTTCGGCTTGGCGCCGCAACTGCAGAGCTTCCACCGTTTCTTCTCAGAGGGAAGCTTGTTACCGGTGCATGCCATAGCTGGCCCGTACCGCAACCGCTCGCATTTCGAGGCGCAGGACATGCTGGAAAGCGGGGCGCCGGAGCGCCTTGCCTCCGGCTGGCTGAACCGCGCGTTGGAAGCTACTCCCCCTGTACCGCGAGGACATCCAGAGCGCGGCCTGGCGGTAGGTTATGACCTGCCTCTGCTGCTACGCGGCGCGCAGCCGGTGGGCATGTGGGCGCCACCGCGCCCTGTGCGCCCGCCACCGGAGCTTTATGCCCGCATGGCCGATCTTCTACATGCCGATCCACTGCTGGGCAAAGCCGTGCGGGAAGGGCTAAGGGGGCGTGGCTTCGCCGCCGACGCGCTGATGGGTGAGCCGCAGGCCAAGGGAGGTTTCGTGTCACTGGCAGCCTCGGCTGGCAAGCTTTTAGCCGCGCCGAACGGGCCACGCGTGGCTGCGCTGGAAATCGGCGGCTGGGACACGCATGCCAACCAGAACTACGCGCTGTCGCGGGCGCTGAAGCAGCTGGATGAAGGGATGGCCGCGCTGCGTGGTCAGCTTGGCGCCGCCTGGGCTCAGACTGCAATCCTGGTGATGACCGAATTCGGCCGCACCGCCCGCGCCAATGGCAGCCAAGGTACCGACCATGGCACCGGTGGCGTCGCGTTCCTGATGGGCGGCGCCGTGCAAGGTGGCAAGGTGTTGGCCGATTGGCCGGGGCTGGCCGATAGCCAGCTCTTCGAGAAGCGAGACCTGGCGCCGACACGCGACCTGCGCGCTATCACCAAAGGGTTGCTGCGTGACCATCTTGGCCTGCCAAACGCCGCCATTGCTGCAGCTTTCCCCAACGCGGAAGGTGTGGTGGCAGAGAATGGATTAATCCGTCTTACCTGAAGCATGACGAGGCTCCGAGTTGGTCCTGATCCCTGATCTGGCCCAGGCCCTATGCAACTCGTCGTGCTGGTGACCGTAGCCCCGGAACTGGTCAACCATGGCAGCACCTCCGGCCGCCATGGAATCACAGCAGGGTCAAAGCGCAAGAGGTCCGTTAACAGGCCCTGAGCCTAGGAATTTTTTAAACTTTCAATAATATTCGTTATTATATTTTTTTGAGAAGGGAATTTTTCTAGACTGAGAGGAAGTTCAGGATATTGACGATAAGGTGCAAGCGTAGGCGTTTCTTTTTGTGAACGAACAAGAAAGCCTTCTATTTGTAACTCTCCATAACGACCCGGCAGGGGAGGACGACCATGTAGTAAGCGTTCGGTGACTAAATAGTCGATTGGTTCTAGCTTCATAATAATTCCGTTTTTAGATCCTTCAAGTTCATCAAAGAAATCAACATGCATAGAATTGTATACATCTGGATTATTTGTGTCCCAATACATTATCAACTGTCGAGATACAGTCCTGTTGCCATTATTAAAACTAGCAATACATCCTTTTGCTCCATTATTAATCATTATGCTTGATAGTACCTCATTCTCTCCAATTGGAATTAATAGGCTTTCTCCTTCGAAAATCTGTGCAAATTGTGCAGTGCGAAGGCTTGATCCCCGCTCAATAACTCGTTCAGGTTTTACAAGACTAGAAGCTAAAATACGGTGCGTTTTGTGACACATTACAGTCATGCTTGATTCAATACTAATTACGCTTTCCATCTCTGTAATGCATTCAGAAAGAGCTTGTCCGATTACCACAGCTGCCGACTGCGACATGTGCGCACTGTCACGCATCAACTTTTCCTTCGTGGCGCCAAGAAGCATTGCGGCTCGGAAGATGGCAGTGACGTTGAAATAAGGTACTTGCATCTTCTGACAAAAAGCTTCCTGCATCAACTCGACGCTTGAAGGCTTCTCAAGATGAGCAAGGCTGGGAAGGATCAGAAGAATTGGCTTTTTACCTGAAAGGCGAATTTCTGTGACAAGATTGCAAAGATTTTGTTCTAATCGTTGCGTTGTTGTGAGCCCCGCATTCACTGCCTGATGATCATTTATCTCGTAATCAATAATTGCATAATCATGGTGCTGATCTCGGACTTCGCCAAAATAATACAAACCAGTAGAACTTAGAACGCCTCCAATAGAGCGTGTCGTCACACCACAACGTGCATGCTCTCTAAAATATTTCAGAAATCCATCCCGCATTACGCAGTTTGACGTACCAAGAACCAGAGCTTCCATGGTATCTCCAAGGATTATGTTGTATATTTTTCATTGTTATACATCTAACAAGATTATGCCATGCTAAAAATTCTGTATGTGATTGCCTTTTGTCGTTAGGTCACGTGGACAAACCTAGCTGCCTGGTCGCGGAACATTGTTGGGATCCGGTGGGGCTGGCGATCGTAGACCACGCCTATCGTTTCGAGCGCCTGAAGCGCGCCGTGCCGGGAGGTAGGTGAGCCATGCACCAGATCCACCCCAATGCCCGTACCACCCCCGCCGTCCGGGCTGAGATCGCCCGCTCTTCCGAGCCCTCGGGTGTCCTGGCTCGCCGCTTTGGGGTGAGCAGCGAGACCATCCGCAAGTGGCGCCAGCGCGGACCGCAAGACTGCCTCGACCACTCGGCCCGGCCCCATAAGCTGCCCTGGAAGGCCACCGAGGAGGAGCGCGCCATCGTCTGCGGCCTGCGCCGGGCCACCAACTTCGCCCTCGATGACCTCACCTTCGTGGTGACCCACTTCTTGCCGCATCTGAACCGCGACAGCATCTGGCGCATCCTCAAAGCTGAAGGGCTGAGCCGCAGGCGCCCTTCCACTTCCGAGCGGCCTATCCGGGGCAAGGGCACCTTCCGGGATTATGATCTCGGCTTCGTCCACATCGACATCAAGCATCTGCCCAAGCTGCAGACCGCCAATGGTGAGCGCCGCAAGCGCTACCTCTATGTCGCCATTGATCGCCGCTCCCGCTCCGTCCACCTGGCTGTCAAGGATGACGAGACGGAGCGCAGCGCCATCGCTTTCTTGCGCGAGGCAGCCAAGGCCTTTCCGTTCCGCCTCACCCACGTGCTAACAGACAACGGCAGTTGCTTCACACCCGCTTTTGCCAAGGTGTGCGCCGAGCTCGGTGCGGAGTATCGCCACACCCGGCCCTACTCGCCGCAGACAAATGGCATGGTAGAGAGGTTCAACGGGCGGGTCGGCAGCGAGGTGCTCGGCATCACCATCTGGTCCCATGCCCAACTGGAGCAGCTGCTCCGGGGCTTCAACGCCGCCTACAATGCCCGCCGTCAGCGCGTCCTCGACGGAAAGACACCCGACCAGGTCGTCAAAGAACGCCTCCGGGCGCGACGAAAGCTCGCCCGACCCAAACCCGAAACACCTGAAGGTCGAGCTGGCCCAGAGGACATCGCCCGCGCACGCCTCATTGCTGAAGCTGCCAAGGAGGTTTCACAACCAGACAGCTAGCTGCAGCATCGGGTTTTCCAAAAGTGCCCAGGTTTTAACAGAGTAAGTCGGTGGGAATGCTTGCTTTTTAGGCGCTTTTGTAACAAGGAGTTAAGTCGCTTTCTTGGATCTTTGTAGCTGCGGGATTCCCTTATGTTCGACCCTTCTAACTTGATCAATGAGGCCAGTCTTGCTCCTAGCGTGGGCTTGCTTGGAGCTTGTGTCTCACTCGACACTTGCTTGGCCCTATTCCCAGCAGCAAAAAAATATCGTTACTTTCTTCGCATCAATACTGTTTCGTTGATGTCACCAGGAGGCAATCCAATCGACCTATCACACATCATCACAGATCCAAAAGAACTTCTAACATTTTCCAACGATGCTAATAAAAGTTTTGACATGAATACTCTTTTAAATGAAGATTTTGTATTAATTGACTTTTTTCGCGACACTTATAGTGTTGTTCAGCTTCAGGATGGGCGATATATTACGGCTGGTTTGCAATGGTGGCAATACAAACTAGAAAATCATCTTCCTGTTAGTGCTATCATCAAGCCAACCGACCCTGCGTATCCTGATTTTTGGTTTGAGGCTTTTCAAAGATTTGCTGATGCGGCCAATAAAACGTCGACAACTTGGCTAATTTCGCCTATTCATCTTGTCACCACGTTGCGCGACGGTTGGGACGACGAACCACCGGCGCAGCCAACTGGAGTGCACAACAGGCGAAGTGTTATGCTTAGCCATATGCAGCGAATTGCGCTTGCTGCCCTTCGTCGTTCCTGCATTCTACCACTTCCAACCGAATGGCTCCAGATGGATCGTGACCACCGCTATGGAGCAGCTCCTTATCACTATCCATCTGCCTTCTTCCAGGCGATGCGTGATACCGCCGCCCTAAATCCAGGCAGCATTCAAGTTTTTATGGGTGGCGCGGCAGAGCGTGAGCGCGCAATCCTGCATGAATTGGAGGCTTGGAAAAATCGTGCGGCGGAGTTCTGACTGACTGTCACAAAGTGGCTGGCTGCCGTCCAGCTCGCCAGCCATCGTCAGCTACTGGTTATGAGGCCCGACCATATTGTAGGCGCCATCGGTCCGAAGGAATTTGAGCGACAGCAAGGCGGTAGGCAAAAATGTTTCGATTACGAATCTAATAGAGCGGCGCGGGTGGCCGGGCCGGCCACACCATCCACCCCGAGGCGCCGGACGGCCTGGAAGGCCTCCAGCGCCAGCTCGGTGGCCCGGCCGAACAGGCCGTCGACCACCAGGCGCGCGCCGGCGCGGTTCAGCGCCGCCTGCAGGGCCTGCACGGCCTCGCCGCGGGCGCCAATGCGCAACACCGGCTCCGGCGGCGCGGCGGCGCGCGCCCGGGCATAGGCGGCCGCCAGGCGCGTGTCGTAGCGGTTCTCGCGGTAGGCGCCGCCGTTGTAGCCGCGGGCGAAGCTGGCCCAGTCCAGCACCACCAGGTGCCGCGCCAGGCCGTTGGCTCGGCAGAAGCCGATGAAGGCGCCGAGGTGCCGCCCCTCGCTCTCCGCCATGGCGGCCACGAAGGCCTCCGCGCTGGCGAAGCCCGCCGCCTGGTGGTTGCTGCCCAGGATCTGGAACAGGCCCCAGGAGGTGGCGCGCAGCGCGGCGGCGCGGTCCAGCGCTACGGCTGCCTGCAGGCGGCCGTACTCGGCCCGGCCGCCCAGGTAGAGGCTACGGTCCCAGCTGCGCACCGAGAGGGTGGGATGGCTGGCGTCAAAGCGCCCGCCGCTCTCACGCGAGAAGTGGTGCGCCTCGAACAGGATGGCCGGCCGGCCGGAGCCATCGGTCAGGAAGCCGCCCAGGCCACCGGTCTCGACCGCCAGCACCGCCTCGATGGCGGCGCGGTCGCAGCCGAGATCCCGCGCCGCTTGGGCGATGTCGGCCGGTGCCAGCGGCCGCGCGGCGCCGGCGAAGGGCAGGGGCGTGGTCACTGGCCGAGCAGGGGCAGCAGCAGGGCGACGATGTCGGCCAGGGTCATGCCGGCGCTGACGACGCGCTCCCAGGCCTCGGGGGCGAGCTGGACGCCCAGCACGCCGAGCAGCGAGGCGAGGGCGAGCCAGGTGGTGCGCTGGCGCAGGCGCGCCAGGAGGAGAGGGACCATGGAGGACCTCCGGACATGCGCCATCGCGCCGCGGGCGGGATGCCGGCGGCGTGGGGGAGGCGCGGGGGGAAGGGGGAGAGGGTGGCTAGGGCTTGGTGCGGCGGAGCGCCGGCACCAGGACCTCCAGCAGGGGCTCGAGCCGGTCTGGCCCGAAGCGCGCCAGCAGCGCGATCAGCACGATGGCGGCGCCGCCATCGAGCGCCAGCCAGCGGGCCAGGCCGTAGCCCAGGAAGCCGATGGCGGCGGTGACCGGCACCTCCCAGAGCAGGGTGCGCAGCGCGCTGCGGGCGGTGACGCCCTCGCGGGGGGCGCTCAGCAGCAGCAGGGCGCGGCCGGCCGCGGCGGCGGCGAGCGAGCCGGCGACATCCCAGCCGGAAGGGGGCTCAAAGATCGCCATGGCTGGCCTCTGCCGCTTGACGTTGGGGATCACACCAGCGGCCGGCGCGCAGGCGTGAAGGGCAGCGCGTAGAGGCGCTGGAAGTAGCGCTGCACCAGGCTGACGCGCCGTTGGTCGCCGTAGAGGTAGCGCTTCCAGATCTGCAGGTTGGTGCTGCGGCCGGCAAAGCGGCCATTGACCGTCGCTGCGTAGAGCGATCCCAAGGCCAGGGCAGCGGTACCGGCCGCGTTGTCGGTGGGCTGCGGCACCGTCCACAGCCCGTTGACGCACAGCGCCACCTCGGTGCCGCTGCAGGCCGCGATGATGTGCGCCTCCGTGCCCCAGCTGTAGGGGACGGACACGCTGCGATTGCCCTGGATGAAGGTGATGCTGCCCGGCGTCTGCGCATTCGCCGACCCGTTGATCTGCAGCAGCGTGCGCGCCGAGAGGCTGTTGAACCGGCTGAGCAGGTAGGTGGTGCCGGTGCCGGGGTAGGCAACGCGGATCTGCGCCACCAGCGAGAAGGGCTGCGCGAAGTCGGGCTGCGGCAGCGCGGCCGGGCCGCCATCCCAGACATAGATGCCATTCTCGGCGTGATCGGCCACAGGCCGGCCGTTCAGCGCCCCCTCGACAAGCCTGGCCGGCCCCATGCCCGTGGCGGTGCCCGGCCGCAGGGTGGCCCCGCTGCCCTTGAGATCGCGCCACTGCGTGATCTCGCGGGTCTCGGCGGTCACGGCCATGTCCGGCTCATAGGCGCGGAACCAGTGGGCCAGATCCACATCCTCCAGCATCTGCTGGTCGAGCGGCCTGGCGACCGGCGCGGCGCTGCCGGGCACAGAAGTGGCGACGACGATGCGGCTCATGCCACGATCTCCTCGAAACGCATGGCGGGGTAGGCGACGAACTCAGGGATGGCGAAGCCCTGGTCGCGCCAGAAGGTGCGGTAGGGGGTGACGGCCTCGAGCGTGGTGCGGCCGCGCGACCAGCCCTCCAGGGCCGGGCCGCTGATCTGCATCGCGGAGCGGATGCGCAGTGGCGTGGTGGGCAGGTCGGCTGCCCCCACCAGGTCCAGCGTGGCGGCGCCGCTGATCGTCACGGCGGAGAGCGGCACATCGGTGCCGTCCTGCTGCCAGATCTCGAACCCGCGCTGCGCGACATCGGGCGTCCAGCTCGACCAGGAGAGCGCCGTTGCATCCGGCGGCAGCTGCCAGGTGATGCGCAGTGTGGTGGCGTTCATCCGCGTGAAGGAGGTGGGCCGCAGTCCCATCGGCGACAGGCCACGCAGGATGCTGTCGACGGCGTGTGCATCGCGCGCGGCCTGGATCATGCGCCCGAAGTACGATGCGTGGATGTTGTCGCCGAGCGGGCAGTCATACATCGGGCCTGAGCCGTAGAGGCCCGGGATGCCTTCCTTCAGGATCTCGTACTGCGCCTGCACCGGACGCTGGATGCCCGTGACCGTGTCGGCGTTGCCGTTCACCTGCTGGATCACGAAGGGCGGCAGGGTGGACATGCCGGCCGACACCCGCACATCCTCGCGCAGATCCGCCTGCAGCTGGCGCAGCATGTCGAGATAGCCGGCCGTGTCGTTCTCGCCCTGGCACCAGCGGATGATCACCCGCAGCTCGCGCCCCATGCGGGCCGCGGCGCCCCGGGCCGAGGTGACGGCAGCCAGCACGTGCTGGTACTGGATCGTGCCCTTGATGAACTTGTCGATGTTCTGGCCGCCCCACCACACGGTGTGGCCGATC